>CAKVBE010000001.1 GCA_934725005.1 uncultured Rickettsiales bacterium
CAAGGAAATAAGAGTAGAGCTGATTATGGTACTTACTTAATTAAGTATCTAAGTGAAAGACTAACAAAAGAGTTTGGAAAGGGGTTTAGTACAAGAAATTTATTGCTAATGAAAAAGTTTTATGAACAATTTCCATTGATAGAACAAATTGTGCAGACACTGTCTGCACAATTTAATGTATTTTCATTTTATCCTTTATTATCAAAGTTAACCTGGTCACATATATCAATTTTATTATCAATAGATAATGAAACAAGAAGAAACTTTTACATCAAAGAAAGTATAGAATGTAATTGGAGTGTTAGACAATTAGAAAGACAGATACACAGTTTTTATTATGAAAGACTTTTAGCTAGTCAAGATAAAGAAACAGTTAAGAATGAAATTAATATAACAGAACCAGATCTTGAATCAAAAACAAATCCATTGTTTATACTTAAAGATCCTTATGTTTTAGATTTTTTAAATCTAAAACAAGATAAAAGTGTTTTAGAAAAAGATATAGAAAGTAAAATAATGAACAAGTTACAAAACTTTATACTTGAAATGGGAAAGGGTTTTGCGTTTATTGGTAAACAATATAGAATATCTATAGATGATGACAATTATTACGTTGATTTAGTATTCTATAACGTAATATTAAAATGTTATGTACTTATAGATTTAAAAGCTACAAAATTAAATCATGCTGATATAGGACAAATGGATTTCTATACAAGATACTTTAACAAAGAAATAAAACAAGATACAGATAATCCAACAATTGGCCTAATATTATGTACTGACAAAAATAAAGCCATGGTTAAATACACTTTATTAGAAGATAAAAACAATAATATATTTGCTTCAAAATATACATTATATCTACCAACAGAAGAAGAATTAACAAACTATATTGTTGAACAAAGGAAATTATTAGAAAGAGAGGAAGAATACAACAAAAATAAATAATAAAATTATTTAATAATAGAGTTATTTATAATTTATGCCATGTGTTCGTAATTTATCTGTATCTCATGCTCTCCAATATTTTGATGATGACGTAAAGAAAAAGCAGATTAAAGGATTAGACTATTATTCACAAGAAGATAGTGGTATATGGTTTGGCAATATTGCAGAAAAGTTTGGGTTTACAAATAAAAAGTTTACTAGAAATGATTATCATCAAGTAATGAAAGGTAAATTCAGCTATTTTGATAAAGATTTAGGAAAAACAGTAGACATAGATTTAACAAAAAAATCGAAAAATGGTGAACATCATGCAGGTATAGAATTAACATTATCGGCACCAAAAACTGTTTCTATAGTAGCTGAAGTATTTAAGGATAACAGAGTACGTGACGCTCATTCAAATGCTGTTAGGCGTGTAGTTGAATATATTCAAGATAATATGTGTTATACCAGAACTAGTCAAAGTGGTAAAATGGCATTGGAAAAGGTTAATAATTTATTAGCAGTAAAATTTACGCATCATACTAATAGGAATCACGATCCACAACTACATGATCATATTTTGATTACCAATATATCAGTTGATAAGAATGGAAAAATAAAAACAGCAGAACATTCAACGATATTTGAAAATGAAAGATTTATTAGAGAATTGTATAATAATGAGTTAGCACATAATCTTCAAATACTAGGTTACGATATAGAATGGAATAAAAAGGTAACACAAGTATCACCAGAAATTAAGAATATACCAGAACCACTTACTAGAATGTTTTCTTCAAGAAGGCAGGAAATTGAAAAACTTGCAACTGATAGAGATATAGATTTATCAGATCAAGTGGCTATGCAAAATATTACTTTGGAGACAAGAAAAGCAAAAGATAATAGTATTGATTTAGATAAACTATCTATTCTTTGGAAAGAAAAAGTATCAGAACTCAATATAAATATTGAACAAATTAAAAAAGAATTATTTGCAAAAAATTTAGAAAATCAAAATAAAACACAACTGTATGATTATAATTTACTTACTGAATTTGCAAATAATTCAATTAATCATCTTACAGAAAGAAATGCTGCATTTACTAAAGAGGATCTAATAAGCAATGTAATTCTTAGAAGTGGTGGTTTATTTGGAATTGATGAAATAGAAAAAGCCATGTCAACTAATAATGAATTGGTTTCCAATGAAGTTAAAATGAAAGAATACTCTAAGCATCTTCGTATTTATAATGATAGAGGTAAATCTATCTATACCACCAAGTCACAAATCGCAACAGAAAACAGAATAATTTCAGCTATAAATAAAGGAGCAAATAAATTTGCAGCTATTTATTCAAAGGAAGAAATCAACAATTTTAGTTCTCAACAAAAATCAATTGATAAAGATTTAAATAAATTATTGTTTGGAGATATAGTAGATGACAAAGGTTCTAATTTATACTCTACTCTGAATGATAGCCAAAAGCATACCGTAGATTTCATACTACAGAGTAAAGATCAATTTCTCGGTATACAGGGTTATGCAGGTGTTGGAAAAACGTACACAATTAAAGCATTAAATGAAAAACTGGCCGCTAAAGGTTATGAAATTCTAGGTTTTGCTCCAACAAATTCCGCAGCTGTAACATTGTTTGAAGAAAGTGGAATAAAAACAAATACACTACAAAGTTTCTTATTGAAGTACAATGGCTATGCAAATGATAGAAATGGTAATGTTGAAGTATTAAAAACTATAAAAAATAGTTTTAAAAACAAAATTATATTAGTTGATGAAGCTTCATTAATAAGCAATACACAAATGAAAGAATTGGTCGTTATTGCAGAAAAATTTGGAACCAGAGTTATTATGCAAGGTGACATAAAACAACTTGGATCTGTTGAAGCCGGAAGTCCATTTGAACTTTTAATAAAAAATAAATTCATTGAATATGATATTTTAAAAAATATTCAAAGACAACGAGATCAAGAATTAAAAAATACTGTACTTGATATTGTTAATAAAGACATCAAACAAGCTTTCGACAGATTAAAAAACTACAGTAAAGATAAGCAAATAAGTAAGGTTGTAGAATTAAGGACCGATGAAAAATTAATAGACGATGTTAAAAATGGAAATCATAAACTATCAAAATTAAAAGAAGAACTAGTTGAGGCTTCTGTTAAAGAGTACATGAATTTTAACAATTCTAATGACAACAATAATAAAACAATTATAGTTACGTCTTCAAATGAAATAAGAAAGAAGATTAACGAAAAATTAAGGACATGTCTCAAGGAAGCTAGTCCAAATACAATAGAAAATAAGAAAATAACCATTGAAACATTAGAAATAAAATCTTTGACAGCACAAGAAAAGAAAGAAAGAAATAATTACAATCTTGGAGATACAATCATATTTTTGAAATCAAACAACGTCAATGGTATTGAAAAAAATACAGATTATAAAATTGTTAATGTGGATAAAAATCTAAAGAATAATGAGATTATAATAACAGATGGTAAAAAGGAAATAAATATCGATATAACAAAACACTATAAAAATATTAACCTTTACGAAAAGGTAGATAAAGAGCTGGTACCTAATGACAAGATTAAGTGGACCGTTACAGATAAAGAAAAAGGAATAATAAAAGGAAGTGATTTAATAATTAAAGACATTTCTATAGATACAAATACAATAACCATTGTAGATGTTAAAAAAAACAAAGAAATTATAATGAATTTAAATAATGATAAAAACATATTAAAACACATAGATTACAATTACGTAACAACTACTTATTCAGCACAAGGAAAAACTAGCAAAAATGTTATTTTTACTCTTGAAAGTTATAGGCCAAATTTAACGACCCAAAAAGAATTTTATGTTGGCATAAGCAGAACAAAAGACAATGTAGTTGTTATAACTGATAATGTAAATGCAAGTATTCAAACATTAACTAAAAATTCTGGCGAAAAATTAACTGCCACAGATCTAGATTTTAGTAATGGAGCAAATCAAATTAATGGTTCAGAAAGTAAAAATGTAAATAACTATAATAAAGCTAAAGATGATGGATTGGAGTTTGATTAGTATTTATGTTAATTTTATTGGATAGTTTAGTTGCAATTTACCAATTTGTGTTGAAATTATTGCAACGGCTGGAATTAATTTGGTAAATAAAAAATATAAATGGACAATTTTAATAATAATTTTACTAGTCAAGTTGATAATATAAACATGGCAAATGGTCACCCAGAATATGTGGGAACCGGTACGATATTCACAGATAGCTCAAAAAGTAAAGATTATTGTTGTTATGACGATGATTCTATAAAACACAGTAAGTTTCTGATGATATATAAAACGATATTATTTACGATTGGCTTGATACTATTAGCGCAATTTCTGTATAAATTGTATACACATACTATTTTTACTAAATTTTAATATACAAATAGTTGGAAACTACTTATATATTAAAATACAACGTTTAAATGTTGTCGTAACCTTCTACAAAAGTTTTACATTTATTTATTGTTTGTTTATCAATATTTTTAATTTCATATGCTCTAACAAGTTTATTTATTTGTTTTTTATTTTGCTTTTCTGCAGCATTATCATTGTATTGTGTGTTCATATAATTACTTAAAGGTGATGTAAAAATTAGTTTATCATTTTTAATAACATTTACATTTTCACCATCACTTGTAACTTTGATATAATTATTTCCAAGATTCCATTGTTGTGGACTAAGACCAGAAAGTTTAAAATTGTTTTCTAACGATACTGAAATTTTTTCATAAAAAGATTTTTTATATTCTTCTTCTATAAACTTTTCCAATGCTTTTATATTTTTTGTTCTTTTTTCTTTCAGATTTTCTTCTTCTGCTTTTAATTTTTTTTCAAAATCATCTTCAAGTTGTTTTCTGTATATTCCTACTTTGGCATATTCTATAGTACATCGTTTCCCATCTTCCTTAGACAAATTGTCAAAATACTCTTTATTGTCAAAATATTTTTCTGATTTAACAGATAAGTTTCTTACATAATCATTTTCTTTTAACGTTTGATAATCGTGTTGTACATTTTGCGGAAGATTTTGTGACACAAAAGATATAATATTATTATTGCAGTAAGTATTACCATTTCTAACACAAAAATCTCTATAGCTCTTAAAATCTTCTAAAGAGTATCCTTTTTCTCTAAATCTTACAAATTCGTTTTTGGTCATAACTTTTTGCGAATTCTCTTTTAATTCTTCTCTTAAAAAGCTATAGTACTTCATTCCATCCATATGCGAGAAATTAGCCCAATAGTTTTCTGCATTCTCATGCGTTATAACACTACATGAAGCCAATAAAGATAAGGTCAAGATATTTTTAAATTTTTTAAATTTCATCTTCTTCAATTATCGTTTTTAATATTCCAACCTAGATGCGAAAAATCTGCATTTTTCATTTGATGTCCACCATTTAAATAATTCTTTTGGTAATTATATCGACTATCAATCATATTAGTTTGATTATCGTATTGTTTTTCAGAGTTTTCAAGTGAATTATTTATTTCGGGTAGCATTTTTGGTATATTTCTATTAAATATTCTATCTTTTATATATTGATTACCAATCTTTTGTATTTCCTGCTGACTAGCGCCGTTGATCTGTTCTTGTGACCAATTTAGAGTTTGTCTCATATATCGCTCAACTTCGTTGTTCCAATTTATACCAGAATGGGTAGATGTTGCCAAACTATAATCTAAAGCTCTTTGTTTGGAGTCTTGTTCAGTTAAAGATTGATTGTAAGATGTTTGATATTGATTTGTTTTTTGTATTAAATCACTCAATGTTTTTCTATCTTCTCTTGATATATTGTTAGAATCTGCCCAAGTCATAACCTTATCGTAATCTAAATTAATATGTACATTATTTCCTCCAAATCCGATTCGTCCACTCGCTCCTGCATTAAATTTTATCGCATCACTATTAGATACATTATGAACCTGACCATTTCCACTGCTGTCAACAAAACTAAAACTTTTTAAATCTTGTAAAGATTTAGTAAAAGCGTTAGCACTTGATTCAGTAGCTGATTTGGCCTGATTCAAAGCTATTCTATTCGAATTAACTTGATCTTCAGTTGAATTAAAATTAACACCTAAATTACTTGTAAGTCTTTTACCAAAATCTGTTGTTGTTAGTCCATCTTTATATTCATGTTTTGTAATTCCATCTCCAGTCTGAGTTGATTTTATACCACTACTATAAACTTCATTTGTATCATGTTTATTGGCGCTAGTATTATCATAACTAATATTCTTAAAACTACCGTTTCCATAACTTATATTACCGCTAGTTACTTCACTAACGACTTGGCCTGTTGCAAATGAACCGGAACTGGCTATGCCAGAAACTACGCCCTCACCAAAATTTTGTATACCTTGCACTATTTTAAACGACAATACTGGAATTACAAACGCCAATAAACCAGCCTGCATTTGTATACCTTGTGTTATATCCATAATCGCTTGCTTATTGTATAAAGATATGCTATTGCTTGTTTGGGAAATAATACCACTCAGTCTATATTTTTGTTCTAATGTCATCATTAAATTGAGTATTGCATATAGAGGACTCCAAATTTGGATAGCTAACAGTATAAAAATATAATTTTTAAAAATTTTGATACCATTTGGCAACATTGTAAGCAAAATAATTATTGGGAACAAAGCATAAAACATTGTTTCTAATACTATTTTCAACAATGGTAAAAATTTTCCGGCTTGAATCCATTGTAAAATACTATTTTGCTTTTTTTGAATATTATCTTTAGTAATAGCATAATTAATTGTACCAGCGTCAGCACCAGTCATAGCCAAATATTCTTGTGTTGAATCACTTATAGCATTAGCTATCAAATTTTGCTCAAATGTTTTTGTAATCGATTGTTGAATACCTAAAATATATTGATTTATATTGTCTATACTTACGTTGTTATTTTTATTAAATTTTTCATTTTGTTCGTCAATAATTTTATTTAATTCTATATTAATATCATTTGAAATCTCAGTAATACTGTTACATAAATTTATTTTTCTATTTCCATCTACATCGATAAAATCATAGGCTAAAACACCATTTTTGCCAGCATTCATAATATCTTGAATACTGTTGTATTTTAAAAAATCTTCAATATCAATTCTTTTTAAATTAATAGCTGGAATTACACATTGTCTAACATAATTGTTAAAATTACTTGAAGTTCTATCATCTGAAATTCTAGTATTAAATATATTTTGAATTAATGTATTCCCAAATAACATTCCATTTTTATTGTATTGTAGATCATTTGGCAAAATAAAATTCATACCAAATACGTTTGTCATCCAGTTACCAAATGTAGATATTATGTGTGAACTAAAAGCCAAACCAAATGGTACATTATCAACTTTTCTATCATTTTGTACGGGTTTAATTGGATCTGTTATGATTACATCAACTTTTGGAACAAATAAAGTATTATAAACTAATAAAAATGATAAATAATACTTTACTCCTTTTGTAAAATTACCATTAATTGCTATATCTAAAAAAATTGAAAATAGACCAAATAGTAACGAAATTTTCAACGCCGTTACAAAGGAGTTTCCATCCATGATTCTCACAACCGCATTTAAAACTTCGGCAACATAATCCCCACCACCATAAGTAAAAATTTCATAAATCATTATTATTGACCTCTATTAGATAAACTATTTCCAAAATCCAACACTAATTTTACGCGACCAGAAAATTGTGTAGCAAACTCGGCATCAATTTGCCGATTGATTTCTATTATATCTTGAACTTGTTTAAAATCCTTATCTATTTTATTTTTGTCATTTTCCAGATACTTATTAATTTCATCAATATTTGTTATAAGTATATTTAATGCGTCTTCGTTATTGTTCTTTAGTTTCAACGATATAAGTTGACTTCGCAAAGAAGAAGATATATTACTAAAAAATGCGTTTAATACTTTCCTCGAAATAATTTCAGACAAAACGTCTATGCTAACACTGGATTTACCTGTGGCTGTATTAACCATTATTCTCAACAAAGGAAATGACACTTGTCCTATCAATACTTTTTCAGCGTCAGATAGTGTTTCGTTTCCGCCATTAGCAGTATTAGTAATCTTGTCTTGCATACCTTGCAACAAAGTTTTAATTTTTGTTCTATAGGCTATATCATCAGATATGTTAACATCACTCTCTGTTAGACTTAAACATCTATCAATTTCATCACACCTATTTATCTTTACATCACCACCATCTATTAAAGCTTTTGTATGATTTTCATCAAAAATCATTGGTTTAACAAATTGTGGTTTATAACCATTTTTAAAGATAATAGTACCAACCATAGACATAAACGCTTCGGCTGTTTCTCTACCAAGAATATCAACATAACCATCCACTTTTAGGGCTTGCCAAGTATAATTTATATTCATTATCTTTTCCTCATTACTTTGTTTGTTATCTTCTTCAATTTGGGCAGTTGATGATTTACATCTTGTTTTAGCTGCATCAGCATCACTAGCAGAACCACTAATTAAAGCCATTTGAGCACATGCGGACTCCTTTAAAGAAATTCCTCGACCAGCAACTCCATCAACCAATAGTTTGGCACTTTCACAAGAATTAATGTTAATTCCATTAATCATATCAATTGTTTCTTGTAACTTAGACATTGTAGATGCAATCATTGGACTTAAACTCTCTAAACCAATTTGAAAAGCATATCCAATAGCATTTGAACCAATGGCCTTCATTTGTGCAACAAATTGATCCAAATTAATATGACTGAATGAACCAGTAAACATATCAATTCCACCACAACCCGATGTTATTTTTGGTATTTGCATGTTAAGCGGTCTTTGTTGCATAACTTGATTTCTTGCATTGAAGGAACCACCCGTATAATAACCAGCAGATTGATTCATATAGACCGAATTACTATTGGAAGAACCTCCTAAATTATTCCAAAATTTATTCATTTCTCCAGATAAATCCGCATTAGCTATATTTACATAAATCAATAAAAACAATACTAAATATAATTTCATATTAATAATCCTCACCTATTTTGGTTTGAGTTAATACATATATCCTGCCCATAAGTTCATCTTGTGTCATCAATCCATATCCAACTAAAATAGAAGAATTAGATAAATTATCGTACATAATTGTGATTGGAACAACATCGTAATTAATACCCAATTTCTCTAACTGACCAGTATTTTTAAAAGAATTATTTTCCCATCCCTGTAAGAATTCACCATTAACAGATATACCTTTGATTTCAATTTTATATGTTTGCCCAAGATCGTATAAAATTTGAGAATATTTTTGACAAAATACACATTTTGTGGAATAAACAAAAAACAGTCCATATCGTTTATTTATATCTCTTATAGCTTCTATGATCTTATTTTCTCTATCAGATTGCCAGATATTTTTACCAACATTATTTACTGGTCTTTGTTGTGTATAATCCAATTCTGGTGTAGCCCACAAAACTCGTCTCCAAACATCACTAAAATAGCTAGCTTGATTAACAATTTTTTGTTGCAAAAACATGTAATCTTTTACATTTTGTTCTGTTGGTTCTAAAATAGCCTTTGCTCTAACCTCATTGATGTTTTTTTGTAATACGTTTAACTTCTCGATATAACTTAATCCATTATCTTTGCTTTTGTCATTTTTTTTATTTTCATCTTTACCTTCATCATCTTCCTCATCGCAATAGAACTTCCACCCTAAGTTATTATCATAACAATATTTATCTTTTTTAAAAAAATTACCATCACCAGAATTTGCATCATTTATAGTGACAAATAAAATAAACAAAAATAAAACAAACAACAGATTCTTACCTAATACCATTTTGCAACCTATCTAAACTTTGCTTAATTTTATCATCTACACTCTTTTGATTGATTTTGGATTTTATATCTGCATACAATTCGCTAAAATCGATTTTGGAAAAATCCAATTGCTGCAATTGTTCAATTAAAATACCACTACAATTGGTATTTTTGGCATCACCCCAATGTTGTAATTTTTGTTGTCTTAATGCGTTTGCTAAAATTTTAGAAAATTTATTTTCAAAACAACAATATGAATGTTTTTTAGTCATACAAACTTTCTTAAAACCGACATTAATGTATTCACTACAATAATCACCGATATAAACACAATCATTATTTTCTTTTTTTTCTCTTAATTTCTCCTCAGATGCGGAACAACCACTCAATTTATTTCCCCAATTACCGTCTCCGCAGCAATCTTTAAATCCGCCAATATATCCAGTTGATTTAGTACATTTTAAATTTTCCCCATTTAACATGGTCAGACTATCTGTATTTATTGTTTTTACAGATTCGTTCAATGTTGATAGTATAGCTATTGCATCAAGCATATCTTGTGTATTGTTTTGTATCTCAAACTCTTCGTGACAACTACCATCAAGACATTTTATATTCTGTGCACATTCTTTTGGTATCGATCTTGGTATCAGGCACTTATATACAAATTTTTCAGTTTCATTTGCCCCATCAACAAACTCTCTTGTTTTCAAACTACAATTATCAATATTATAGTTTTGACAATCATCATGGTGTAAAAAACAAGAATTTTGACTATCTTTGCAAGCATAAGTCTGTTCATATTCCGCACATTTTTTTGATATATATTTACCTTCAAATTTGATTGTATAATCTTTTCTAGTACAAATTTTACTTATTAAGTTGCATTTGTCGGTTTTTTCGCCAGTATCGCAAATTTCAGTCCATTTTTCAACATGTTCTTTACAGCATCTATTTCTTAATATAAACTCCATTGACCCTTGTCCAGTTCCAGAAACTATTACTCTCATTTTCAAAGTATTTTTTCCAAGTTTTAAAAACCCTGTTAAATCCCGATTAATATATTGATTCCAAACTGTTGATAGTTCACAACTACCAATACCGATTCCATAATCTACAAGCGTTCGTTTTGAAAGGTAATTACTAGTAAGCTCAAGTTTACTTCCACCATGTGGACCTACATAAATTAAATTGTCATTTAATGTGATTGAAATGTAATCGTCAAATACAACTCTATTTAATATAAATAATTCAACTAAATTTAAGTTTGAAATATCAAACTCTATAACCTTATCGATTACCAAACAAGTTCCTCTCCAATAGTTGGCTCTAGTTTTTTTACCAATGATAAGAATTCCACTATTACCATCATAAGACCAATCTAAATCATGGGGAAGAGAGGATAATTCCAAACCAGCCGTAACACAACCATTTTCATAATTAACACATTGTAACTCAAGACTATTCTTACAATATTTGTTATAGTTATTATCATTGGAACAAAAATTCTTGCCGTAGTATTTATAACATATTTTATATTCAACATCATTATATGGGTCGCAATAGTCATCATTAATAATTTGTTCTTTATTTTTCGAAGATTTAATAGTATTATCTACTACGTTACCCAATTGATTAACATCATATCGTGGTCTTGTTTTGTAAGAATCATCTAAAAATTTCGCACTTTCACTCTTTTGAAGGCTTTCATACTTTATATTATCAATTTCATTTGCATTAATTCGACTTTCTGGTACATTTGAACCACTATATGTTGGAACAATATTTTTCTTTCCTAAATCGGTATTGGCTCTATCAAAAATCAAATTAAAATCAAAACTAACTTCATTAGCCTTGACAACATTAAATTGAATAAAAAATATACAAAATAATAAAAACGATTTACTATTCATAATACTCCCATAATTGATTGAATCTGTTATAATATTTACGCTTTGTATCTTTTATCAAAATACAATTTTCACTGTTATTATGGGTTGCATTATGCGTATAATTATATGAACCAGTTATAACCCTACTCTTATCGATTATTGATACTTTATTATGTTCAATTTTAACTTTTTTACTAATTCTAATTGGAATACTATGATCGACCAGTGAAGTAATTAAACTATTTTTTATTTTTCCTTGCCGTCTATCAGCAATTATTTTAACATCAACCTTTCTATTAAAAACTTCTTTAATTGCGTCAGCAATATTCTTATTAGTTAGTGAATAAATTAATATTTTTAATTCTTTTTTTGCGCTTAAAATATTATTTATAATTAAATTTTCACAATCTTTTGAAGGAGAAAAATAAATTTCCGCCGAAAGGGAAAAATTAATAAAAAGAAAAGCGAAAATAAAGCAAAAAAACAATCTATTCACAGCTACCTCCAATATTAAATTGCTCTAATGCATAGGTAATTGAAACCGAACCAGTAATTTTATAAAAATCATTTTTACAATTCTTTAAAATAGCTGGTACTTGATTTATGATATATTTTCTAAAAAATGTTGGATCTACAACTATATTCACATTTTTATCATCAAAATCACTCAATAATGAACTAATCTTTATTAGCGTTTCCTTAAAAGAATTTTTATAAAATCCTCGTAGAACAAAAACGATATTAATATCTTTTTTTTGTTTTAAACTTTTAGCCTCAATAAAATAATTCTTAATCATAATTTCCGGCATGGAAAATGACATAAAAACATAAAAATTTTTATCACTATCCACTTTTTTTTGCATATCATTGTATGCATTTACAATGTTATCTATTTTAGTGTAATCTGTTACATCCTTACCAAAACTTGACGTACAAATAGCAAAAAAACAAAATATGCATAACGACATATATTTTACAAAGCGCAACAATTTCTTTTCCTCCATAATAAATAACCGAAATTTTCGCCATTAATCGGAATTTCTTTACCAAAATCGTATAAAGCATTACTTCTACCCATTGGCTGACAACCATTAATTAAACCTGGTGAATTCATTGGTACAGGATAAGTCATTTGTGTTCTATATTGACTCTTTTTTATAATTGGCGCTGGTATTGGTTGGCATAAAGCTTCAGGACCAGACGTATTCCACATTTGTAACTCTCTGTGCATTTTTGCTACAAACCTTTCCATTGTCAATAGTGTTGTTTGGACACTACCATAGTCAGCAGGTATATTACCAGTAAAAGGATAAATTGAACCCTGACAACCACCACACCAAAATAATGAATCCATAGGTAAATGCGTTGTTGAAGCAACACAATCAGCAACACATGCTGATTGAGCAATAATATTATTAAAGATAGCAGCCTCTGGATTTAGAACAAAAGTAAGCTCATCATCCGCCCACAATGGATCAACTTCTGTCATATAACCAATATCGAATGGACTAATAAAACTAGATATTTCCAAGCATAAAGCATCAAATACTATCGATAGTAATTTAAATATTGGCATAGCATACTTATGTAAATGCCAATTTTCATATCTCCCACTCCTATCATTTATTGATTGACTACCAGTTCCGGTAAAAATCTGTATTGGCATACTTATACCACCCAAACTAACGAAACAAAATGGCTCTTTACTCATTTCATATAATTCTATACCTTCCCAAAATCCTATAGGAATCCCTATTTGTGGTAAACCTAATACTTTTCCTGGACACACACAAGGAATAGTCGAAATATTAGGTGTGTCAGCAATTTTATTAGGAACAACAGGAACAGCACCAATGGAGATTGGAAATATACATGACCAACATACATCAGTTATTGGATTAAATATTCTTCCATTGCAGACAGCAAAAGCAATTTTAATTTGTAATAAGAATATTATTATAAAAATTATACAAAGATATTTAGTCATAATTTAAAACAACCTCTTCTATCTTTAATAATTTATTATCCTGTGAAACTATTGCTGGTATGTTTTCAATTCTCAATTTTTTTACCAAAATTCCATGTTGATCGAAATAAAATCTAACATTCTTTTTAGATACCAAATCTAAAATTGGTCCATTTGTAAGTATAATTTTAGTCCTGCCGTTCTTCTTATTTAAATAGTCTATAGCATAATCAACTTGTTGTTGATTATCACCGTCGATAAAAATTAAATCTTTCGATAAAATTACATTATCCAGCGGATTTACAGTTGTTCCTTTTTTAGCAAAAACAACACCAGTATTATCCATGTAATCTTTTTGCAAAACTACCGAAGGATTATAGTAATAAACTCTATACTTTTTAGCATATGGTAATATAATCGATCGCGGTCTATTTATACTTTTTTTAACTTCTATTTTAAATTCGTTTTGCCATTGTACTATGTCTAATTCTGTAAGTTTATTTTCAATATACTCCAACAAATCTTGCTCTTGAATATCAAAAGTGCTTCCATGAATTCCTAAATCCTTAGCATTAACTTTAAGACATAAGAAAAATAAACATAACGAACAAATGGAAAAATAATGTTTAAAAAAGAGGTTTTGCAACACCTATAACCTCCAACTCATCGATTAACCCAAATTCTTTGTACCTTGAATCAAAACTATTTTTATCAAAACCTATAACGAAAAATTTGTTGTCTGGTATAGTTATTACATCATTCATAGACATCTTGGTACCAAACATACTTTTATCTTTAACTTCAAGTATTATATTCTTAAATCTTATTGTACCTTGAACATTATTTTTTGGTAACTCAAAAGAATTAACTTCCAAAACATCACCGCTTTTAGCTAGAATTTGCTTCGTAATATTTATTCCATTATAATACTTCGTATTTCTATTTCTAAATTGAATAAAATCACCATTTTTAATATTTTTTATTTTATCTTCTCTGGTATCTACGATAAAAAATTTATACGGCAATGATGGACTTATATTAACTGAAACTTTCAACCCTAATAAATAAAAAACTAATTCCACACATATTAAGATTGATGTAAAAAATAAGACTAATTTACCTTTCCACGTCATACAACAATACATTCCTAATTTGTTTAGTTAAATCGATATTTTCACCGCTAAAAACAGCTTGTTTTGGCAGGATTATAAGGTTATTTTCTCTAGAAATTTGGGTTAAAATTTTATTAGTCTTTAAGACAAACAGTTTAATTTTTTCATTTTTCCTATCAGGATTTTTTTCAACTAATAAACGTGTGTATTCATCATTTATAGATTGTAAATCTACAACAGCTATTTGTTTTTCCTTATAGAATAAAGAAAAAATTATAACATTTATAAAGATACTCAACAATAATGAGATAAATATAAATTTAATATTTTTCATATTTTCACCTATTCTTTAAGTTTGCTGAAATTTCTATTGCTTCAATTAAGCTTTTACCAGACTTCTGTAATTCTTGTATTTGAACAACATCTTCAGCTTTTGTTGAATACAAAGCCAAAGAAAATGGATCAAGGATTAATCTACCAATAAAATAACCATCTTGATTAGTAATCATAATTTCAGAATATTGACCACTACTCATTCTTAGACTATTTAATTGTCTCTCTTTTTCATGATTCATTACAACTTTTTGACTTTTTTCTAAAGCTATAATAGCTTCTGGTTTTTGTGCTAATAAACATACCCAATCACTATTATTTATGGCTGCTGTTGCACCTGGATTTTTATAATAATCTTCTATCGATTGTGTTCCTGTAATCAATGTTCCACCATATTTTCTACATCTTCTAGCAAAACCTTCAATAAAACTTCCAATTGACCCACCCCCTTGTAATAAATCCCACGCTTCATCTATGATCAAAGCTGTTTTTTGTTTTCTATTACCGTAATACATTTGCTTCGAAATGATAAACATTAACACCAGCAAAACTACACTCTGTAAGTCTTTTTTATCCTTAAGTTCTGCCATCTCAAAGGCAATAAAATCATTATCTAATTGAATATTGCATTTTCCTTCAAAATATTTCTCATATTGTCCACCTTTTGAAAATTTAGACAGCATGACAGCCAAATCTTTAATTCTTGAGTCATCCTGTTTAGACAAATAATCTCTAACATCAGTTATGGTTGAATCTTTTCCTTTATTCTTAATAATCTCTATAACTGTATTGTTTATAACACCGTTTTGAAAGTCATCAGCTTGCCCAATAGAAAAACACATGGTTTTAATTATATTCGATATTAGGTTAATATCTTCTGTGCTCTCATCTTCGCTATTGTTAGATAACAATGAAAATGGATTTAAACAAATACTTTGTTCTGGAGCAAAATAAACAAATTTACCATCTTGTAGTAAACATGTATTCATAAAAGAACGTCCATCATCAATAACGTATGTCATACAACCAGTTCCACGTAATGATGTCACCAATTCCTGCATGAAAACCGATTTTCCCGAACCAGATTTACCAATAACTGCTACATTGTAATTTCCACCAGTATTACTAAAAGGGTCCCAATATAATGGCTGTCCTCGTCTACCTATTAATTGCACAATAGGATTAGATACTCCTTTATATTCACCTTGAACTGGTAATAAATTTGCACAAGTCCAACTAACCATAGTCTTTGCCTTTTCAAGTTTATCGAAATAGCTATGACCCAGTCCATTACCTAAAACAAATGGTATACTAGATAAAAATGTTGCCAGTTGAATAAATTTATCTGTTCTTAAAAGCCAACCATTTTTTTTGTACAGAGATTTGATTAACTGTTCACTCTGTTCAATATTATCAGCTGTATCGAATATTATCACAGAATAACATGCGGAAGCCAATTTCTGACCACTGTCTAACTTATCAATTACAAAATCCCATTCGGCTTTTCTTTTAAAAATTCTAGGCATAAATTTAGCTATACTAGTTCCACATTGCTGTGTTACTCTAGCTTGTTTAATTTTTGCTTTGGTTGTTTTAGTTTTTTCATTCTCTATAACAAAAGAAAAACACGTTAAAAATGGACATGGTATTTTGAGTTGTTCATTTTCAATTGAACCTATTAACTCGGAACAATACCACTGTGGCCAAACCTTTGGAAAAGATTGTACAGATAAAGCTTTTGCAATTATATTGTCTTTCGTAAAGGTTAATGAGTCACTAGCAACCAACATGCTATTTTCACTACTTGATATTTGTTTATTAATTGGATTTAGTCTATCATACTCTACATATTCGTAGTCATTATTAGCTATTGGATTACATATTTCATTTAATAGATTAATAAATTTTTCTGGATCAAATGGCGGTATATTATCGTTGTACAAACCAATATTTTTCATTGTGCCCTGAATAGCTTTTTTAAAAAGTAAAAGTTTTTCCTCACCGTCACATATCTCAAATGGTATTGTAGCAGTCATGAAAGATCTAAAATTCTTTAACGTAAATGGTTTATCAACGAATAATGATTTCCTAACGCCATTCATTAAATATTTCTTTCTCTCGAAAGCTTGTTTAGCATATAAATTTCCAACATCCTTTCTAGGATTAGCCCATCTATCTAAAAAAGGTTCTACATTAGGGGAGGCCCAAGTAAAAAAGCTAACATAACACTCTTCAGGTAAACCATCTGTTATTAATTGTGTTAATAGTTTTGACGTTTGTTCATCACCACCAACTATTGGCAATAATTCAATAATGAAACTATAAGAATTATCATTGATATAAACATCCTTTTGATCGTCGTATACCCTATATGGAAGTAAACTAGATACTGTATGATAATTTAAAATATCATTATAGTCTATATTATTTTCTGTACAATTTTTAGAAATGCTTTTTGGACTAAAAATATTGTTAATGAAATTATTAATCTTATTAAGATTCATTTTACTCTCTCCAGTCGGATTTTTGTTCTAAATAATATACAACACTTATATCGTGTCTATTTCCGGCCTCATCAACATATGGTGAAAATACAACCCTTGCTACACTTTCTTTAGAACGAAATTCGCTAAAATTTGTTATATTTGTTTTATAAACTTTTTGTTCAAAATCATTTTTTAAATTAATACTGTTTCTATTTTCACCTTTTTGGCCATTATCAATTTCCCAAATGCTATTACAAGTTCCCTTTAGATTTGTTTTACAAGTCCAACTAGACGAGACAGGACTGCAGCCTACACTAACCATTAATAGGATTAAACACGAAATTCTTTTTATCATTAAAGACCTCCTACATTGTTATAAATAACTTGCTGTTTCTTTTCTTTATCATGTAATTTTTTTTCATCGGAAAGTTTTATTCCTTCCTGAAAAACGATCTCAACTTCTATGCCTGTTGGTACATCTACAACAGATTGATACTGTTCAGCTCTATCTATATAATAGTCGCTTAACATTTCACCAGCCTTACTTAAACCACTAGCACCAGCTTGCCTAGCAACATCACTAGTTTTAATTTTTTCAGTAGCCAAACCAGTTGAAACCTCCAACGTTGGCGAATAAGCCGTTTTTGCTACATCAGCGAGACCTTCAATAGCACCGGCAAGAAATGCCATGCTTGTAAAATATCCTTCACGACTTACAATTTTACCACGAATACCTTCTTTGGCAAACGAGGTAACATAACCTTTTATATTAAACTCAGCAACCTTTCCTTTTTCAAAAGAACAAGACATCTTCAACAGCCTAACATAAGCTTTTTCAGTCCATAACTGACCAATTGCTGCACCCATAACACGGCAACCTTCGAGTTTTTTAATCTCTTGATTGTTTCCTCTAAATTTTGGCGCATATACTGGTGATATAATTTCAAACATCATGTTATTCGGATCGTTTTGATTCTTTACTCCTGTTGACACGTCAGCACCACTCAACATTCTGGCCGTTGCATACGAACCAGCGGGAACATAGTTCTCTAAATCATTAAAACTATTTAATGTATCCGGTATTATTTCATTCTCTAAATCAATATTTATTGTCATAATGTCTTTATTGTCATTTTCGGAAATTAACTCACCATATTCATTAAATTTTTGTACTTTCTCTGGGATACTTTGATCGTGATTTAGAATTTTTGATTCAGTATTAGCAATTTGTAAAGCTAAAGAATCAATTGTATTACCATATATTTTTTTGTTTTCCTCTAGTTGTTTTTCCAATAGATCTAATCTTTTTAATAACTTACTATTCTGCTCTTCCAGATTTTTTAGATCATTCTCAGACTTATTTAACCATTCATCTTCGGCCTTAATGTTAATTGGGGATGATATGTTTATTTTTTTTATATTATTTGGAAGTTTTATATTTTTCTTTTTATTAGAGGCTAATAATATTAGAACCGATATACAAATTATTAATACAAAAACACAAATAGCTACAATATTTTTACTTCTATTTATAATTCTTGGGTCTGAACTATTAAAATTGATAAAATTCACTTTTCACCCCCGACAAAATACAAATAACAAGATTCGTTTGGCTCTAATTCCAGTTTTTCAATTCTTACAGCTCTGATACCATTTCTAAAAAACATACTTTCGTCTAGGTTTATTTTTTTATTAGATTTATTGACGATCTTACTTATTTCACCAGAGATTCCAGTTTTATCATTTTTAATATAAGAATATAACCAAATCACGTCAAAATTGTCATACTGTAGTAATTGTTGTTCATTTCTATTTACAATAGAAAACTCTTTTATTTTAGCACTGGAGGACATTGCTCGAATCAGATTTATCGATGAAATTTCATACTTCTCTTCAAAATCGAAATATAAATTTTCTTCAATAAGTTTAAGCTTTTCTCTCCTCAAGATATCTGCATCAGCGTAGTTGTTCAATGTCAATTCATTTCTGTTGAGAAAAATCTGTTGAGAACCAATTTCTTGAACAACTAATGTAAGCTTGTAAGTAAAATCCTTTTCTGTTTTTAGGAATATTTCTATATTGTCATTTGTAATTGGCTTTACAAATAATTCACCATCTTTTTTGTCAATATCTATTGTTAACTCATTAGAATTAACTCTAATATCCTTTATTCTATCATTAAAAACTTTTATTCTATTTAGACCATTTTTAGATATATTAACTCTTATTTCACCATTATTCTCAACTAAATAATCTTTGGCCAAGCCTAAATTGAAACTAAATAATGATATAAAAATTACTAATATTGTTGTTATTTTTCTCATAGTTTTACATTTCTTTGTCTAGCATATTGTTAAAATTAATGGTATAACTCTTCCCATAATCGTCTTTGAGAGTTATAACTGGTCGACTTTCATTTATGATGTGAATATTTTTAGGTATTTTTCTATCAATCTGATTTTTGACTACTGTTTTCATACAATAATTAAAATAATCCATCTCTCCTTTTCTAATACGTTTATTAAGCTTTTTAAGAATTATTAAAACATCATTTGTTATATTATTTGTTTCCATGTTTCTGTATTAATTATTGTTCTTCATCATTACTATCACTTATGATCTCCTTAAAACTAACTATAGATAGTTTACCGGTGCTGTATTCGTATTTAATTTCATATTGTTTTGTTGCTTTCGACACCTCTTTTTGGCCTAAATAATTGTATAAAATGCCTTCCACTATTACTGTTAGTTTTTTGTTATCAGGGTACATTGAAATTGGATAAAATACTGTGCTTATCTTTTTTGAAATTACATCATTTTTTATTTCACTGAACTGATTTTTTAGAACACCATAACTTCTACCATTAGAATAACCCAAAATTACTTTTTCTGCATAATCTACATTATTTGGTGTGAGGTTTAGTATGGTATTAACGATATCCCTAGTTATAGCTTCTAAGTAGTCGTTATGCGGTTTACTAGATGAAACTGAAATTTTGTTATCTAAATTTGATGGAACGAGAATTACATTTGTGTCTTTTTTAGTAAGACATATTACCAACAAGAATACTATCAACAATAATATAACACACAAAAGTGAAAGTATATTTCTCTGTAAAATTATAATATCACTTTTTTTATAAAGAATCTGTCTAAGCATGGATTTACACGAATATTCTTACCGAAGAAGGTACAAGATTTTGCACATTAAACAACCATTCCGGGCAATACCAGTACATTAAATGGCTCATTTTATATCCATTATTCAATGGCTGTAATTTTTTGTACAAAATTAAAAACGTTGTTCCGAGAACAACACCACTAATTGTGTGGTTTGTAAAAATTCCAGTAATAACTGAGAACATTAAGATCGCTAATTCTGTATAAGTAAAAAACAAAATTGTTTCTGACTCATCCAATGTTTCTGGAATTAAAAAGGCTGATAAGTCATCATTGTTTTCCATAGTGTAGCATAGTTGAGTTAAAAATACAATAAACATGTTATTGTTGTATCAACAATAAGGTTTATACTACCAATACCTATTGCAACACCGAAAAAAGATAAAATGGCAAAATAGTTAAATTTTACAACACATCCAATTATACCAATCAATCCGCTCACAATTCCAATAATTTTTCCTCCAGTACCGTTGATTAAACCAACAAGTTTATCGTACGCCCCCTCCAGTTCTTGTCCATCGGTGCCAGCAAAGGAATTATTTAATAGGAATAATAATAGAATTATGGATAAAGATAGAACGCTTATAAACTTATAAGTATCCCCCCCCCCCTCAAGATTTTTGTATCTATCATTTTTGTAGAAATAAGTGTTATACAAGTGTGGTGTAATGTTATAACGATGAAATTAAAAGACAAGATTAATTAAATCAAAAAATTTCAATTATTTTGCTTTTTTACACAAAAAGTAAAAAATTTGTAAATAAAAATCAATGTTGTTTTTTCTTAATTTGTTTGTAAGTTAAACTAATACTGGAATTTTTAGAATTATTGATGTTTTTGACAAACTTAGAATTGGGTAAAAAAATTAAAATCTTGAGAGAGTTTAAAAATATGTCTAGAATCGATTTCGCCACAAAACTTAATAATGAATTAAAACTCACATCAAGTGACCCAAATTACCTAAACGAGAATAAAATACATAAATATGAGTCTGGTAGAAGAAATATTTCAGCCATATTTTTATTAGCTTGTGCAAGGGTGCTAAATATTAACATTAGATTATTTTTTGAGGATATTGAGAGAATTATATCAAAAGATTCAAATGATCTATTATTTGATTCGAAGACTGAACTTATTATGAGACTAAAGATAAACAACCTTATAAAGGTTTTAAATAAGCTAAGCAATGACAAAGTATACAATAAGTTTTTTGAACTTCTTGAAAATTTAGAAAAACAAGACGAAAAATAACAAAAGGAGACAACCACTATAGTAGTAGGTTATATAGTAGGTTATATAGTAGGTTATATGGTTTTTGAAAAAACCGTGTTTTGGTCAATAAATTCAATGGTAAAAAAAAATAAAGTGCGAACGAAACCGCTATAAAAGTGCGAACGAAACCGCTATAAAAGTGCGAACGAAACCGCTATAAAAGTGCGAACGAAACCGCTATATTTTTTATTATTGTTTTGATCGAAAGAGACCTAATATATCAATTTTTTCTGGACAAATTCCGATTTTTTTTATAAAAAGTGCGAACGAAACCGCTATAGTTTTTTGATTTTTGTTGAATAAGTTTGATTAAATGATGTTAGTTTTACAATAATATGTATTATTATTTATATATAAATAATTATTTTAATAAATATTAAAATATATATAAATATATTTATATATAAAAATATTTTGTTAATAATTTTAATTATTTTTTTATTATTAAATATTTACAAATATATTTTATTATTTTAAATTATTCACAATAGACTGTAATTATATAAATGTTGCAAAAGTGAAGATTGTAATGTTCAATTTAAAAGGTGGACAAGGGAAATCTAGTATCGCTTTGAATCTGGCTTTAGAACTAAAAGCAAATGTAATTTCTAATGATGTTATTACTCAAATAGAGGACGTTCTACCAGAAGATAATTTTCTTAAAATTGAAAAAAGTGAGAATTTTCCTTTGATAGAAGAAAATATAGATATTATATATGACCTTGGTGGTTGGATTGACAGTAGAATTGTTGATGTGGTTGAGGATGCTGATTTGATCATTATTCCAATGATTAATGGGATAATGAACAATAAAACATCTTTAAATAGTATAGAACAGATCAAGAAAATTAATAGTAAGATATTAATCATTGCCAATAAAACTAAAAAAGGTGATTACGATATTATTTGTGAGCTCATAAAAAGGTATTTTCCAAATGATGATTTTCCGATTTTAGAACTTAAAGAAACGACTGCTTTTGAAAAAATTTTAGAAAGAGAAAAGTCGATTAACGAAATTATAAAGAGCGACAAGTTGTTGAAGTTTAATTATAGTAAAGTAGTGGAACAATTTAATTGCATAATTGATTTTATTAATAAAAACATTGATAAGTAAAATGTCAGGAAGTTTGAAAGATTATAAGATAGATAAAGAAATATCTCTATTTAATAAAGAAGATAGTCCTAAAAAAAAGCCTGGTAGGCCAAAGAGAGATAATGAGAGAAGTAAAAAAGTAGTGGTTTTATATTTATATGGAGATGAATACGAAAAATTGAGAAAGATTGCAAAATTAGAAAGTATGTCAAGTTTTATCAGATGTATTCTGAAAGAAAAATTTAATATATAATTAATTATTTATATTTATATGTAAATATTTTTGTAAATATTTTGAATATATATAACTTAAATCCTAAATTTATGACTAAAAAGAAAAAAGAAAAAAAGTATAGTGAATTTGAGAAAACTTATCCACAACAGTTAGATCTTTTTTCGTTTTCAAATTTATTTGAAAGTAAAAAGGAAAAATATTCTAATACTGTTGATTTATATGATACCATGCCGAAGTACTTTCATGGTGACGTTGAAAAGATTAGAAAGGATGGTAAGTATATAGATATTGTATCTAGGGATTTTGTTTTTAAAAAACAGCAAATGATTATCAATATTTATCCTGCTAGAATTTTGCAAAAAAATAAAGAATCAAAAGATTTTCTACCATCTCAAAGGGAAGAGATAATGGAAGATGTTCTACGTAAATTTGCCACAGATCCGAATAGGAATGAATTTTTGGATGATAGATTATCTGTAAAATTTAGTTTGTATGACCTATGGAAAGAATTAAGAGCTGTTAAACATCCGTATGATTATGGTGAGATCAAAGAGTCTCTCGAAATACTATCCAAAACAAATGTTGAAGTTAAGACTATTAATAGCAGGGTAACATTTGCGTCAAACATGTTCGAAACGTTTGGTGTAGTAAATGATAATGATAATATTATAGATCTTGATGATAATATTAACGATTATCAAAATGATGACTATAGTAAAAAAATCATATATTTTGTCAGATTTAATAGTCTTGTTTCAGAAAGTATAAAAAATAAGACATGGAAAATTTTGAACTATGAACAATGCATGAAGTATAAAAAGGTAATTAGTAGATGGTTGCATAAGAGAATTTCACACATGTTTCTAACAAATGATATAGAATTACCTTTTAATATACTGTTGTCTACAATCATTAGAGATAGTGGAATGACAGAATATAGCCGAATAACAGATAGCATTATACAAGTACAAAAATGTTTAACGGAAATGATAGAAGTTGGTTCTGTAGACAGATATGATATGGAAAAATTATATAGTAAAGAAAGAAAAAATAAAATTGTTGATGTTAAATTTTTTATCTTCGTATCATCTTCATTTTATGAGGACATAAAATTAAATTATCTAACTATTCATGAAAACGATAAAGTTAAAAAAACAATAAGTCCAAATACTGATTTCAAAAATGTCTTAGAAAGTGAAAAAAATGATCTAAAAGGTTTATTAGAACCTTTTAAATTAACAAATGAAGATATTAATAAAATTTTATCTTTCAGGAAGAGTAAAACATTAGATGACATAAAGATAAATGTTCTGTCCGCAATCAATTATATTAGATCTGAAGAAGACAAGGGTAATAGTTTTAGCGTTATGGCTATCATTATGTCTAGTCTTAACAATAATTGGAATAGTACTTGCGAAAGTATAAATGATGATAATGAAGAAAAAATTGGACAAAGCAATAAGCAAAGTCTAAATAACATACTATCGAGTATTAAAAATACTAAGTATAGGAATATTTCGGAAAAGTTAATTGATTATTTTGGCGATGATATATACTTAGCGTGGTTGTCAAGATTGGAATTTGTTAATATCAAGAGTACAGTATTAACTCTATCTTGTAATAATCAATTCGTTATTGATGTGATTAAAAGAGATTACTTGAATGGTGTACAAAAAACGGATGAAGATGGCAAAAAGTTTTGGTACAGGAAGGGCGTAAAACAAGTTGTTAGTGACGTATTGCCAAAAATAACTGATGTTGTCATAGAGTACAAACAGTAGTATAGATTAATAAATCTATTGTTCATAAAACGGTGGTTTTGTGAAATTTATTTTTTAAGTGTATATTCCCAATAAAAGTTTAATATTTTAGTTTTTAAACTTGTTTATTTATCAAAGTTTATTAAATTATATTCGAAACCCTTTATAGAACAAAATAAACTGTTTGTTATCATATAAAATAAACAAATTGGCAGGTAGAAATATGTAATAATATATAATTATAAATAATTATATTTAATTATAAATATTAATTAAAATTATTAAATAATATTAAATATTAATAAATAATTATATATAATGATAACAATTAAATTAATAATTAAAATTAAGTAATTATGCTAATAGGTTACAGTAGAGTATCAACAAATGATCAATCATTGAATAGCCAAATTGATAAACTAGAAGAATATGGTTGTGAAAAAATATTTACAGATGTTGTTAGTGGAGCTAAGAATGAAAGAAAAGGACTTTTAGACATGTTAAGGTATGCAAGGAGTGGTGATACTGTAGTTGTTTATAGGTTGGATAGACTAGGTAGAAGTCTTAAAGATTTGATTAATCTCATAAATATTTTTCAGGAAAAAAATATTAACTTTAAATCTTTATCAGAAAGTATCGACACTTCTACCCCTATGGGCAAACTCATGTTTCACATTACAGGTGCATTTGCGGAATTTGAGAAAAATATAATAAGAGAAAGAACGAAAGCTGGTCTGGAATCAGCTAGAGCAAGAGGTAAAAAAGGCGGAAGGCCAACTATTATAACTCCAGAAAAAATTCAGATGGCAAGACTTTTACATAGTGATAGAAGTTTAAGTATTCAAGACATTTTAAAACAAATGAATATAAAAAAGGGAGTATTTTATAAGATGTTGAAGATAAAATAGGCTTTTTAAAAAATTATCAGAACAATTAGAGATGTATTATCAAATCCTACAAAACATGTTTGTAGATATTTTTGGTAAATATTTTGTTTCATCTATAATTTCTCAAATTTGTTTTAAATTAAGCTACCAATTTCTAAAGAAATTGAGATCGATTTATTATAATCCTTATCCCTAAGAAAAAATAAAAAAGAAAACACGTATTTTCAAAAACGTATCAATAATAAAATCAAGAGTAAAATGAATTACAATGAATATTTTTTAATAATATTTATTAGATTTTTATTAAAAATTTATAATTAATTATAAATAATTAATTATAAATATATATTTATTATATATAAATATTATTAAAAAATATTCATTTCCACTCTTGATTTTATTATTATCACATTTTCTTCAATCAAATGTTTTTCTTTTTTACCTTTTTCTTTTTAGGGATTAAGGAGTTCAAGAGAGAAAAGCAATAAAGGTTTAATAAGTATTTAGTTAATTTTAGATAGAAAGGATATTAAATGATAAGTGTTAAAATAGACGAAAACAAGGCAATTGATATGTTAATAAATAGATTGGCTGAATTTTGGAAACTAGATAATAAGGATATTAGTTTATTTGCTAAAATGTATGAAAATTATATTTATAACTATGGTTGTTTTGAGGAAATAGAATTTGACCCAAAAACTATTGCTGATAATGATTATATTAATTGTTGCAAGATTATATATGAAGACGATGATTATTTTGAAACTATAAAATCAATCTATAAAGAAAATGGTTTAACCGATGTAAGTTGTGAAACTGTATATAGTTATATAGAAGCAGTTAATGAAGATGAGACTGCATTCTTAATGAGACGTAGATAATGAGTAAATAATTTATATGTTACTTTTTGGTTGAAAAATAATTTATATGTTATATATTATTAAATCGATTTTTATGTAGATGCACTATAAAATACAAGATAAAATATACAAGGAAGTTTGAAAAATTATTCAAAAAATTGGATAGACAAAAGCAAGTTTTTGTAGAAAATAGGTTGTTAAACATAATAAATGATAACTACTTTGGTGATTATAAGATAATAGAAAAAGATTTATATGAATTAAGAATTTTTGCTGGTGGTGGTATCAGGATTTATTTTTCAATAGTTGATGATACTATATTTTTAGCTATAATTATAGGCTTTAAGGAAAGTAAAGAACAACAAAGGAAAGATATAGAAGAAGCCAGGGATATATTAGCAGAATACAAAGGAATTAATAATTAATTTATTGAGGTATAAAATGACGTTAGAAACTTATGATTTTGTAAATTTAATTGAAGATAATTTTAAAAATTTTGAAGATGCAAAAGAGTATTATAAATTGCATTTGAAAATATTTAAGAAAGAGCAGAATATAAAGAATTTTATTTTTATATTAAATACATTGTACAAAGTACAAGGTAAGGACAACTTTAAAAAAATTACTGGTTTTGATTATATAAAATTTTCACAAAATGAAAAACATGATTTAAATGATTTTATTAATTTTATTAAATTGTATATTTTATTAAATGGAAAACAAAATATAAAAAATAAAACTGGTCTTGCAATGCCAACCATAAATAGATTTTTTGAACATAACTGCAATATTACAATAAATACATTGAATTTACTTATAAAAACCATGAATCTAAGATATAATATAAATTTGTCTAACTAATTAGTATTTACTAAATAAAAAAATTAGTATTTAGAGGAAATATTATTTATTTCCTTGTTTTTTGTATCAAGGTTTATTGTGAAATATTGTATAATAGTAAAAAATAAATTTATATGTGAGTAAATAGGGAAAAAATAAAAAAATAACCACACCAAAAATGTATAAATTAAAGGTATGATCACATCATTTATTTTGTTTTATCAAACCAGTGCAAAGTTTAATCAAAACACAGCAAAAGAGAACAAAACTTTAAAAACCAGCAGAATTAATTTTAAATAAAAAATAATTGTACTATGAAGTATTAATTTAAAAATTAATAAAAAAGTTATTTTTAATAAGAAAATATGTTAATTTATATAAAACTATGTAGTAACTAATTTTAGTTATGAGTTGAGTTTTCGTAATAATTTATTCTTCTTATAAAGAAAATAATAAATTATTGCGATTTGATTTAACTTTAACTTTTATTATTCTTAATTTACACATTATATTTTTTGTAACTGAATCTATTTAAAGTAAAATTATTTTTTTGTCAAAAACTTAAGTCCTTAATGATTTGTACAATGTTAATGGTAATTAATCATTAATATTTGTTTGTTTTTTGTTTTTTTAAAAAAATAAAGATAAATTTTATTATCAATAATAATTACCAATAATACAGATTATCTTATTGTAATTGTTATTTAACAGCAAGCTGTAAAATTGTTTCACACTTATTGCAGTACAACTGCTTTTCATAAAATATTAATATATATCAATATTTTCGATATTAATATAGTTTTATTTTATTTTTTTATTGGACAATAAAATATAAATGTTACTTATTTTTTGACCAATTATTATAATTTGACTATTATTATCAATTAGTATAATGTGTAATTATTATTAGATAATAAATTTATACATTATTTAGTTTTATATGACAAATGATATAGATAAGAAAAATGTGATAATAAAAATTTGTGTTAGTGAGAATGAGGCCTTATTTATTAAAAATTATTTAAAGGATTTTAATGAAAATTTAAGAGAATATGATTCAAATTTGAAAACTTTTAGAGAAAAAAGTCTAAGTGAATTTTTAAGGGAAATAATATTGAATCATTTATTAAAAATTGATTGTGTTGATAATAATATAGAAAAAAAATTAAACCAAATTTTGAAATTTTCTAAAAGAAATTTGTCGTTATCTTTCAAAAATACTGAAAAATTATATGGTGATAATGAAGCAAAAAATATTATTGTTAGCATAAAAAATAATGAAATTAATGATTAAATTGATTAATTATAATTTATTATTATCTTTGCGTATAAATTTTAAATTTTAAGAAATTTTATAAAACTATGCTTTTTGATTTTATTCGTGGTGGTCAAATTTTGACACATAATCTAGAGATGTTCAAACAAGTTTTGAGAAAATTGTTTGTATTTTCTTTAATTATATCTTTTGTTTTTTTATTTATAAAATTTAAAAAAGATTTTAAAATACACCAGATAAAAAACACTTATACCTACCTAGTAGCTGAACATTATTTAAAATTAAATCATCCAGAAAAATTATTAAATATATTTGTAAAAAATTATAAAAATAATGAAATAAAAGTCTTAAGTTTAACAGCAAAAAATATTACAACCAATGATTTTTTGAAAAGAAATAAAATTAAAACGTTAAATATTTTGCACAAAGACATAATCTTATTTGTTTTAGTTTTTATTGGTTCAATGTTTTTAATTATTATTATTTTTTTAGTTGAAGGTTATATTGTTAATAAGAATAACTACTTGAGAGGAGCAAAAATAGTTCCATTAAATGTTTTAAATAAAATAATAAAAAAGTACAATAAACGAAATAAAAAATTTGAAAAGAATAAAAACCGCACTACGAGAAGAACTGAATTGTTATCTGGTGTTAAAATTAATTATTGTGATTATAAAATTGGTGGTGCTTTATACCCTTATGGTACAGAAACAATTCATACGATCATAACAGGAGCAAGTGGAACTGGTAAAACAGTATTAATTACAGATTTAATAAATCAGATTAGAAATAATGGTGATAGGGCTATTGTGTATGATAGAATGGGAACTTTCGTTTCGAAATTTTATAATGGCGAAGAGATGGATAAAAAAATAACTAATGTAAAAAATGATATTAATCTCTCTGAAAAAAGAAGAACTGAGCTTATAGAATTTTATAATTTAAAAAAAGATATAATCCTTAATCCAATTGATAAAAGAAGTCCATATTGGTCGATTTTCAACGAAGTAAGAGATGGTTTGGATTTTGATAATATTGCTAGTGCATTAATACCAGAAAATACAAATAATACAGATCCATTCTGGAATGTGGCAGCTAGAATATTGTTTAGTAGCGTGGCAAATAGATTGAAAGAGAATAATCAAACATCAAATCAAGATCTTATAGATAAATTACTAAGAATAAATTTAAAAGAAGCAGCCACTTTGGTTAAAGGAACGCCTGCTCAATCTATTATTGACGAACAAAATCCAAAAACGGCTTTGTCTGTTATGTCTATGATTTCAACAAACTTAAAATCATTAACAAACCTAAGGGACAAAAAAATTATAAAAGATGAAGATGGTAGAATAATAGAAGAAGAAAAACCCTTTTCTATTAGACAATGGATACAAAATGATCAGCAAGAAGGATTTTTATTTATATCGAGTAGAGCTGACCGTCATGAAACATTAAAACCATTAATATCGACTTGGCTTGATATAGCAATTAATTCTTTATTATCTTTAGAACAGTCGACAAATAGAAAAATATGGATTATTATCGATGAACTACCAAGTTTATATTATTTACCATCCTTACATACTGGACTTGCTGAAAGTAGACAATTTGGTGGTTGTTTTGTATTAAGTATGCAATTAATGGCGCAATTAAGAGCAATCTATGGTAAAGAAAAAGCTGAAGCCACAAGTGGTCTTTGTAGAAATAGAGTAATTTTAAATACGCCTGACAAGGATACAGCTACTTGGTGCAGTGATAACTTAGGAAAAGTTGAAGTTCAAGAAGTCAAAGAAAATATATCTTTTGGTGCAAATGAACTCAGAGATGGTGTAAGTATTAATAAACAAGAAACACAAAAGAATATTATTTTGCCAACAGAAGTAATGCAATTACCAAATCTGACAGCTTATATAAAATTTGCTGGTGATTTTCCAGTAGCTAAAAGTAAGTTTAAGTATAAAAATTATCCAAAGATTTCAGAGAGATATATTGAAAATAATGACGACATGAAAAATGACTCAGAAGAAAAAATCAATTCATTATTAAGTGGTGATAACAATGTAATTAACGATCAGCATATGGAATTTGATGAAGAGGAAAAAAAGAATGAGAATAAATTATTATTCAATGATAATAATATAGATTTATTTGATTAAAATAAAAAATGTAAATTATATGAAGAAATATATATTGAATTCAGTACTTTTGCTTTTATTTCTAAATCCAAATTTTGGATGTGCTAATAACATTATTAATACTAATACGACAAATGTTAGTATGAATAGTAGCAGAAATGATATAATGTTTTTAAAAACAATGTATTTTGATTTTGATTCTTATGAATTAACTTTAGAAACAAAACAAAATTTAGATTTATTGTTAAAGTATTTACTAAAAAATAATAACAAAAATAAAACAATTGTTTTATCTGGTTATTGTGATAATATCGGCACATATGAATATAATTATAATTTAGGTTTAAAAAGAGTTATTGCTGTAAAAGATTATCTCCTAGAACAAGGAGTTGAGCAGAATAGAATTAGTATGATCTCTTTTGGAAATAAGAAAGAATTTGAAAGAAAAGTTACAATTAGTATTAATTAAAATAATGAAGAAATGGTTGACTCAGCAAAAGTAATAGAAAACGAAAACAAGAATATGCAAAATACGTTTAATATTCAATTAACACAAGATTTTAAAGATTATTTAAACTCATTAAGTACAAGTAAAAAAGCTATTATAAATTCAAAGTTATCCTTTTTAAAAAATACAGGTTTACTTGGTAATTGCAAAGTTTTAGGTAATAATATATTTGAGTTAGAAAGTATAAAAATATTTTGTCTTATTGAGAATAACATAGTTATAGTATCTCATAGTCTTGAACTGTTAAATAAGCTTGAAGAATGTGATACAATGGTGAAATTAAGTTGGTTTGAGTATAATAGAGAACTAATACTCGATTTAAAATACGCCAAATCATTTTATGATAAAATATATGTGTTATACAAACAAACCGATGAAGAAGCATTTTTTTTAGGTGAACTAAAAAATATTGCTGAAATTCAAGGTAAAGATAACTTTAAAAAAATTACTGGTTTTAGTTATGAGTACATCGATGATACTAATAGTGATATAATTACATTAAATAATTTAAAAGCAAAACTAAATTTTTTAATAAAATTAAAATCAATTGATTATATAGTAGAAAAAACAAAAGTAAAACAAGAAGAAATAGAAAAGATTCTAAAATTAAAAGAGGATTTAAATCTAGATAATTTACAAAAACTTATAAAATTTCTAAATAAATAACCAAGTAAATAATATGTCAGAAAAAGAATTAACAACAAACGAAAGTAACATTTTTGCAAGTATAAAAGATATTATAAACACAGCAAGAAATAATATCGCTAGAACAGTTAATAGTGAAATGGTTAACTGTTATTGGAATATCGGAAAGTACATATATGAAGCACAAGGAAATAAGAGTAGAGCTGATTATGGTACTTACTTAATTAAGTATCTAAGTGAAAGACTAACAAAAGAGTTTGGAAAGGGGTTTAGTACAAGAAATTTATTGCTAATGAAAAAGTTTTATGAACAATTTCCATTGATAGAACAAATTGTGCAGACACTGTCTGCACAATTTAATGTATTTTCATTTTATCCTTTATTATCAAAGTTAACCTGGTCACATATATCAATTTTATTATCAATAGATAATGAAACAAGAAGAAACTTTTACATCAAAGAAAGTATAGAATGTAATTGGAGTGTTAGACAATTAGAAAGACAGATACACAGTTTTTATTATGAAAGACTTTTAGCTAGTCAAGATAAAGAAACAGTTAAGAATGAAATTAATATAACAGAACCAGATCTTGAATCAAAAACAAATCCATTGTTTATACTTAAAGATCCTTATGTTTTAGATTTTTTAAATCTAAAACAAGATAAAAGTGT
>CAKVBE010000002.1 GCA_934725005.1 uncultured Rickettsiales bacterium
TTAGTTGACAAGGAATTTCGCTACCTTAGGACCATCAGAGTTATGGCCGCCGATTACTGCTGCTTATATTAAAAATAATTATCTTTAATTTTAACTACACAGTTCCTGGCAGGTGTCAGACCTTATACATCATCTTACGATTTAGCAAAGTCCTGTGTTTTTATTAAACAGTCGCTACCCCCTTTTATATTATTTTATTAAGTAATATACTTAATAAAAACCTTTTCTTCCGAAGTTACAAGGTTAATTTGCCGAGTTCCTTCACTATGATTCACTTTATCGTCTTAGTATACTCTACCCATTTACCTGTGTTGGTTTTTAGTACGGTTTTATAAAAAAGTTTTTTGAATTAAATTTAATTAAAGTATATCCTTTAATTGTTTAAGTCCTTTTTAATAATACTCATCAAAATCAGTTTTCACCTAATTTTTAGAGACCGCATTACTTAATTTTGTTTAACAATTATAAATTAAAAACCTTAAATTTTCGACGATAATAATTAATTACCTATTTTATATTATTTAGATTACTCATACCAGTATTATCACTTCTGATACACTAATAAATTTTTCAATTTATCTTTTTGCATACAGAACGTTCTGTTACCATTTAAACTTATTTATTTAAATTTGCTATTTCGGTATATTTCTTCAAATCTCCCTACATCGTCCGAATTTTTAAATTAAACCAATGAGCTTTTACGCTTTCTTTAAAGAATGGCTGCTTCTGAACCTAACTCTTAGTTATCACAATTTAAAAATTCATTTCTTATGAGAAAATTTATAATTTAAAGACCTTAATAAACAATCTGGGCTGTTTCCCTCTCGACCTACAACCTTAGCATTATAAGTCCGATTATCAAAATAATATTTTGTATTCGAAGTTTCCTTAAAATTGGTAAAGCTTTATGGGCAACCCTCTTTTATCGATATCTCTACCACAAAATATTAATTTTAACACTTTACGTAAATAGATTTCACAGAAAACCAGCTATCTCCAAGTTTGATTAGCCTTTCACCCCTAATCACAAATCATCCCAATCTTATGCAACAGACACGGGTTCAGTCCTCAAAAATAAATTAATATTTTGTCAACTTATTCATAATTAGATCACTTGGTTTCGGGTCTTATTTATATAACTTATAAATTCTATTCAAATTCGCTTTTACTAAGTCTACATCTTTTGATTTAAACTTGCTATATAAATAAACTTACTGGTCCATTATACAAAAGGTACATTGTCACTTCTTTTGAAGCTTCAATTGATATAAGCATTAGATTTCAAAATCTTTTCAATTTCGTAAGTTCTATTTCACCTTTCCTTCGCAGTACTAGTTCACTATCGATTATTTATTATATTTAGGCTTAAAGGATGGTTCCCTTATCTTCAAACAAAATTACACCTATTTCGTTCTACTCAATTATTTGATAAAATTAAAATACACTGGAATATAATACCATTTATATAAATTTATATTTATATAATTTTATCAAATCTATAACCCATTTCCATGTTCGTTCGCCACTACTTACAGAATATCGTTTGATTTTTATTCTTTAGTTACTTAGATGTTTCAGTTCACTAAATTTTTTATTTTCATTCAGAAAAAGTTTTCTCTTAGGATCTTTATAAATCATAAATACTTTCATTATAAATTTCATTAAAAACGTCCTTAATGTAATAAATATCTAGGTATCCATCTAATGCTCTTATATATATTTATAAAAATAATTTTCAAAGTTAGGAATCGAACCTAAATAACAAATGCATGAAACTTGATAGTAACCATACACTTTGAAAGTTTTATCATTTTACATATCTTTAATTTTTTTAATAAATTATTTATTTAAATTCCAACCGCATGTTCCCATACGGTTACCTTGTTACGACTTCATTAAAATCATAAATCACAATTTAATAGATTTTAAATTAATTATAAATTTATAAAAAATTATAAACAATATAAAAAATTTAAAAAATATATCAATTAAAATTTACTTCTTTAATGTGACGGGCGGTGTGTACAGAGCTTAAGTACTAAGATTCACCGTAACATACTAATTTACGATTACTAACGATTCCAACTTCATATAGATAAGTTTCAATCTATAATTCGTATTTAATTTTTTTTTAAAGATTTGCTCTTATTCTCATAATTGCCTCTTATTGTAAAAAATATTGTAGCACATGTGTAGCCCAATTTATAAGGGTCATAACGACCTATCTTCATCCTTTAAAATAAATTATTCATCTATTTTTAATTTTAATAGTGCTAATTTAATTTATAAACATTTTATTTATAATTTTAAATTATAGCAAATTAAAACAAGGGTTGTACTTATATAATAAATTTCAAAACATAAGCTGACGACGGCCATGCAACACCTGTATTATATGAAAAAACTATAAATTGTCAAAAATTGGTAAGATTTCACGCGGACTATCGGATTAAACCACATGCTCCACCGTAAGTATAAGCTCCCGTCAATTCCTTTGAGTTTCAACCTTGCGGTTTTACTCCCCAGGCGAAATATTTAACGTGTTAACTTTGTATATTAGAAAAATTAAAAAATTCTTCACTAATTTATTTAAATTAGATTAATCAGTTCTAATATTTAATATTCATTGTTTATAGCATAGACTACCAGGGTACCAAATCCTGTTTGCTACCTATGCTTTCGTCTATCAATGTCAGTATTTTACCAGATTATTGTCTTCACTTACTAGTATTCTTCCTAATATCAATGGATTTTACCCCTACATTAGAAATTCTATAATCCCATAATATACTCAAATTTTTTAATATTAAAAAAATATTAAAGTTAAGCTTTAATTTTTAATTTTTAATGAAAAAAATCATCTTAAGACACTTTACGCCCAGTAAAGACGAATAATGCTCGTTCCCTCTGTATTACCGCGACTGCTGGCACAGAGTTTGTCAGAACTAATCCTTTAATAATCATTATTTTATTAAATTCTAAGTTTTACAGCGATAAAGCCTTCATCACTTATGTAGTATTGCTGGATCAAACTTGCGTTCATTGTCCAATATTCCCCACTGCTGCCTTAAAATAAGTTCGGGCTTTATTTAAATCCCGATGTGGTTGGTCATTCTCACAAATCAACTAAAGATCTTTGGCTTGGTAGGCTTTATATCTTACCAACTACCTAATCTTCTATACTTATATATCAAAAAACGAATTTCAAAATTCTTTATTTATTATTATTGATTTAATCGAAATTAGATACAACAATTTTTTGGTAATATAAATATAATTCCTCACCTTTACGCTATGAAAACCAATATAAAATTAAAAATAATTTTACATAAATTTTCATTCAACTGGCATGTGTTAAAGCATACTACTAGCATTCATTCGGAGCTAGGATCGAACTCTTAAATTTAAATTATATATTTAAATATATAATTCAGAAAACATTAATCTCTTTAAAATCTATATATTTTTATAAAACTAGAAAGTTTATAAAAATTAATGTACTAAAAAAACAGCATTAGAAACTTCACGAGAAATTTGTTGATAAACTAATTGATAGCGTCTTACAGTTTTATTTGATTCTTTACTTAATAAAATAGCACTAATCAAACCAATTAATAAAACTAAGCCTGCTAATATAAAATAAAAATAATATACATTAAACATAACTTGACCTAACATTTTAATGTTATCGACAAAATATAATTTACTAAACCAATCATTATAAATAATATTTGTATCATTAGTTATAAAAATATTAAAAACATCTGCATTAAAAATTACATTATAAAAAATAACACAACAAATTAAAATATTAATAAAAGAAATAAATTTAGTTGTATTTTTTTCATTAAGTTTTATTTTAAGCATCATAACGACGAATAAAAATAATATTGTAATTGCACCAACATATATTAAAATAAACATTAAAGCTAAGTAATCTATGTTTAATAAAAATAAGATACACATAGTACTAAAAAAAGCGAGTATTAAAAATAAAACAGCATAAACTGCATTATTTACAGAAATAGTCATAAATACAGAAATGATAATAATACTTGCAAAAAAATTGAAAAAGAAATTAGACATTTTCAAATATAATCAGAAAGGTATGAATCGAACATACTACATTTGTGCCCAAGACAAAGACGTTAACCATTGACGTTACATTCTGATTTAATAATGAGAATAGGATTCGAACCTATGGCATCTAGATTATGATTCTATTGTTATACCACTTAACTATCTCACTTTTTTATTTTATTCCCATTCAAGAGCACCTTTTTTATATTCATAAACAAAACCAAGAGTTAATAAAATAAAAAAAATAACCATTGCAAAGTAACCTGCAACAGATAACATTGATAAAGAAATTGCCCAAGGGAATAAAAATGAAATTTCTAAATCAAACATTAAAAATAAAATAGCAACTAAATAGAAATGAATTTCAAAAGTATTACGAGCATCATCAAAAGGAGTAAAACCACATTCATAAGCAGCTAATTTATTTGAATCATCTGCACGAATACCAAAAATATAAGAAATGGCAAAAGCAACATATGAAATGACTATTGCACAAACAAAATAAACAAATAACGCATATAAATCATTAAAAAACATCGTTGTTTATATATTTTTAAACGGAATAAACAGGATTCGAACCTATATCTTCTAGAGTGACAACCTAGTATTTTAACCATTAAAACTATTACTCCACTAATATTTTTAGGTTTAATAGGACTCGAACCTATAACTTCACAGTTATGAGCAGCACATTCTAACCAATTGAATTATAAACCTAAATTATGTTTATTACAAGACTTGAACTTGTATTCTGCAAGAGAAATAGATTTTAAGTCTATCGTGTCTACCATTTCCACCAAATAAACATTTTTTATTTACTATACTATCATAATTATGATTCTCTAAAAATTTAGATATTTATAATTAGTTTTATAAATTTAACATTTGATTTATTTTCTAAAGTGCAAGTTATATTTTATACGTCGATAATATAATAAATAAAAATCTCTCTAAATAGGACTCGAACCTATAACTTCATGATTAACAGTCATGCGTTCTAACCTTTGAACTATTAAAGATTTTTTTTTTTTAGTACCATATTTTGATCTAGAATTTTTTTGTGTAGATACACCACTACAATCATATACACCGCGAACTACTTTATAATGTACACCTGGTAAATCTTTACGTTTACCACCTTGTATTAAAACAATAGAATGTTCTTGTAAATTATGTCCAATACCAGGAATATAACTAGTAATACAATAATTATTACGTAATTTAACTTTTGCAACTTTTCGACGTGCTGAGTTCGGTTTTTTTGGATTTTTTATAAAAACATTTAAGCATATACCTTTTTTTTGTGGATTTTTACATAATGCGGAATAATTTTTTAATTGATCCTGTTTTGAATTGAATCTATAGTGTAAAACTTGATTTAATGTTGACATTAATTTTCTTATAATTTCAAGAGAAAAGGGACTTGAACCCTTAAAGTTGGTTTTGGAGACCAATATTTTACCATTAAATTATACTCTTTTATTTATTTTAAAACCATTTATAATGTGAATTATTTTTTAATTTTAAAAAATTTTCATTTTGTAATTTATAAGCTGAAAATGTATAACTAGTTTGAAATAATGAATTTAAAATTTCTTGACTTAAAAAATAACTTAAACTATTATATTTAGTTAATTTTACTTTACTACAAGCATCTTGTAATAAATTTAAAATTACTCTTACTCTTTTTTTTTTTGGCAAAAATAAAATATATTGAGTTAAACGTGACATATAAACTATTTTTTCAATATAAAATAAAGGTTCTATTATTTGAAAAAAATTCAAAAATATTTTATAGTTATTACGATTTTGAATATTTAAAAAATAAAAAATATTATTTAATAATTTAAATGAATTATATTTTCTGCCATCAATTAAAAATTTATTAATAAATTTAGTACGTAAATTTAAAAATTTCATAACGTTTCAATGAACATCTCTTGCAAGAATCGAACTTGCTCCAATACCGTGAAAGGGTAATGTCCTAACCAGTAGACTAAAAAGATTAAACATTTGTCTCGAAGTGGAATCGAACCACTACATAAGGTTTTTCAGACCTTCACTCTAACCTCTTGAGTTATCGAAACAATTATTATATTATAATAATATTATTAGATTATAATATAATAACTCTATAAATTTTAATTATAAAAATAATCTATAATTTTTCTTACGATTATGTAGTTAGATATTAAAAGTATAATAAATTAAAATTATCTATAAGAATATTACCACGAACACGATATGAAACTAATAATAAAGATAAACCAATAGAAGTTTCAACTGCAGCAATAGTTAAAATAAATAAAGTAAAAATTTGACCAACAATATCATCTAAATAAATAGAGAAAACAATAAATAAAATATTAACAGATAATAAAATTAATTCAATAGAGATTAAAATAATTAAAATACTTTTTTTATTATAGATTAAACCAAAAAAACTAATTAAAAAGATTATAACAGAAACAAATAAATATTTAATTAAAAACATAATGTATTTGGAAGAGTGTTACAAGATACTAAAATACCAGCTATAAAGATAAACCAGCCAAAGCATAAAGGCAATAAAGATTTCCAACCAATTCTCATTAATTGATCATAACGGAATCTAACATATGCACCACGAATGATAACATAAAGAGAAATAAATAAGAAAATTTTTAAACATAACCAAATAGCACCTGGAATACAAGTTAAACCAAATAATGGTAACCAACCACCAAAGAAAAGAATACTTATAGTTGTACTCATAACAATAATATTACCATATTCACCAATAAAGAATAAAGCGAAACCCATTGCAGAATATTCAGTATTAAAACCAGAGACTAATTCACCTTCTGCTTCAGGTAAATCAAAAGGATGACGATTACATTCTGCTAATAAAGCAATAAGAAAAATAACAAATAAAGGAAATAAAGGAATACAAAACCAAATATATTTTTGTGCTAAAACAATTTTGGTAAAATTTAAAGAACCAGTACATAAAAATATAACAGCAAAAACAGCACCAATGGAAAGTTCATAAGAAACCATTTGAGCTGCAGAACGTATAGAACCCATAAATGGATATTTAGTATTACTTGCCCAACCAGAAATAATAATACCATAAATTGCTAAAGAAGAAATTGCATAAAAAAATAAAACACCTACATTAAAATCAGTATAAGTAATACCTTTAGAAAGAGGTAAAACTGCCCAATACATCATAGTACCAATAAAAGTAATAACAGGAGCTAAAATAAATAAGAAAGTATTAACATTTGTTGGTAAAATAATTTCTTTTAACATTAATTTTAAACCATCAGTTAATGGTTGTAAAATACCAGAAGGACCGACTACATTTGGACCTTTTCGACGTTGAATACTACCTAAAATTTCACGTTCAACTAAAGTCATATATGCAACACCTATAAGAACTGGTAAAATAATTAATAAATATTCTAAAATTAATAATAAAGTTTTAATCATTTTTTTAAATTTTTATATAATAATTTTAATAATTACTACGTTTGACTAATGTTTTATTACAATTAGACATAAGTTGAGAAGCCAAGCTAATATTATCATTAGCATAAAATTTATATAAGGAAGAATTAATAGTATAATTTTTTAAATAATTATTTTGTAATTTAATATTATTATATAAAACTAAACTATCTTTAATTGATTTACGAGATGGATTATAATGATCATAATCATTATTATCGATAACTTGTTTGAAATTTTGTTTAAGAGTATTAAATAAAGTAGTAAATACACTATATAAAACTAAAATATTATTTTTAACAGCAAGATTATCATCTTTAATTGTTTCATCAATATGTAAAATATCACCTTGTACATTTACAAAAGAACCAAGTTCTTGAATATAAGGTTTAACAGGTAAAATCATACGAGCATAATCAATATATTTATTATAATGATGACCTTGATAAATAGTATAAATATTTGCTAAATTAGTATTTTTAGCAAAATAATCAAAATTTTTATCAACGTTTAATAAATATAAACAATCTAACATATTTAAATCAGTATCTTTATATTTAGTTTGAATATTAAGATATAATTTATTATATAAATCAATATCTGGATAAATATAATTAAAATTGTTTTTAGTAATATTTTTAGAAATAGACATTAAACGTTCTTTCATAATTGTAAATAAATTAGCAAGAGATTCAGTTTTAAATAAATTTAAATTTAATAAAAAACTTGGATTTTTTTTAACACTTAAATATTTACAAAAAGTATTATTACCTTCAATAAATTTAATAATAGTTTTTAATTTAAAACCAAAAAAATAAGTAGGATACATTAAATTAGTACGAATACCAAAAGTAATAATAGATAAAGCAGTTGCTAAATATTGTTTACGTAATCTGACATTTAAAAGAGGTAATTCACTTTTTAAATTTGAACCAAAAATAAAGCACATATCAGTATTACTTAAGCTAGCAACTTTGCCATTAAATAAATAATTAGAATTAAAATCATTATTTATAAAAAGTTTATCTTGAATACTATATTTATTTGGATTACCAATAATATCCATAAATTTTGAAGCTGTAAAGATTATTTCATTATTAAGTAATTCACCAAAATAACAACCAATATTTAAAGTAGATTTTTTAGAAAGTAAATCCGCTTTTAATGTATAAAAAACTTCATTCCAAGTAATATTGCAATATTCACCAGCAGCATTAACATATAATGGTTTTAAAATACGTTGTTTATATAAACCATCATACATATAACGAACTTTATCAGAAATCCAATTTAAATTTAAATTATAATTAATACGTGGAGTAATTTTAACAATATTTGAACCAAAGAAATGAACTGTTATAAATGAACCTAAACTATCTAATGCATCAAAAGAATTTAAACGTTTTAAATTCCAAGGTCTATAAGCAAAAGCATTAGAATGTGAAGTTAAAGCACCTACTGGACATAAATCAATAACATTACCAGAGAATTCACAATCTGCAAATTTAGTTTCAACATAAGAACTAATTTCGGAATTAATACCACGACCAATAATACCAACAAGAGTACTACCAACAACTTCAGCAAAAAAACGGGTACATCTAGTACAATTAATACAACGATTCATAACTGTTTTAACTAAACTACCACGATCTTTATTTAAAATTGCTTTTTTATAACTAAAAGTATGACGAGATCTATCAGTACCAAAGTTATAACTATAATCTTGTAAATCGCATTCGCCACCTTGATCACAAGATGGACAATCCATTGGGTGATTAATTAATAAAAATTCTAAAACATCTTGACGTAATCTGCGAACACGTGCACTATTGTAATCAACAATATCATTTGGTCTAACACTTGTAGCACATAAAGGAGCAGGTTTACGATCAGCACCTATGATACCTAAACATAATCTACAATTACCAGAAACAGGTAATTGGTTATGATAACATAAGTGAGGTACTCTTATATTAAGTGAAAGTAATACTTCAATATATGTAAAATTTGTATATTTATTTAAATCTAAGAATGATTTGTTAAGTTTAATAAAATTAGACATAGTTAAGTATAATTATTATATTATGGGTTAAAAGAAACACAGTATGTAATAAGATCCAAGAATATAATTATAAAGTTTAAATAATTAAATATGACTTTTCAAAAATAAAAACTATTTTTAATAACATAACATACAGTAAGTAATATGTTTAAATAATTTAATAATTTTAAATTATTTACTTCATAATTAAACACTTATACACAGCATGTTAAACACTATTTTTTTACAAGATATCTTATATTTAATTCCTGAATTTTTTTTTATTGCAACAATAATTATTATATTAGTATATAGTATATTTATTTCTAATAAATATATATTATTAAATAATAAAAAATACAACACTCCTATTATTACAAACATTGTTAATAATATTATTCTTTTTTCTTTCTTCATTTTAATCATTTTATATGCTTTAAACTTAAATGTTACTCAAATTTTATTTACAGGTCAATTTACTATTAATTATTATACTCAAATTGGTAAAATTATAACTTTAAGTATTGCAATTTTATGTTTATTAACTTTCAATAATTATCTTAAAGATAATCAAATAAATAGTTATGAATATTTAATTTTAACTCAAATTGCAATTTTAAGTATTTGTTTATTATTAAATACAAATGATTTATTACATTACTATATTATTATCGAACTTCAAAGTTTATGTTTTTATACTATAACAGCTTTAAAAAAAAATAATATTTATTCTTCTGAAGCTGGTCTTAAATATTTTATTTTAGGTTCTATTATTTCTGGTTTACTCTTATTAGGTATCGCATTACTTTATGGTATGACCGGTTTAACAAATTTAAAAGAACTTTCTTTATTTTTATTAACAACCAAATATAACAAATTAATTATTTTTAGTTTCATTTTAATTTATTCTAGTTTATTATTTAAATTAACTGTTGCTCCTTTCCATGTTTGGGCTCCAGATGTATATGAAGGTACACCAAGTATTATTACTTTATTCTTTAACTCTGTACCAAAATTAGCATTAATTGTTATGTTAATAAAATTCCTTAATGTTGTCTTTTTTAATTTTATTGAAATTTGGCAAATTTTAATGATTATTAATATTATTTTATCTTTAGTTATTGCTACATTTAATACTTTTAAACAATATAAAATTAAACGTTTCTTAATTTTCAGTTCAATGACTCATATTGGTTATATTTTACTTGGTATAACTACAGGTACTATTGAAGGTATTCAAAGTATTTTTGTTTATTTTATTATTTATATTGTTTCTATTTTAAATATTTGGAGTATTTATATTTATTTTAATAATAAAATTAAATATTTATCAGATTTATCTTATATTTATAAATATAATAAAACTTTAGGTTTAAGTTTTGTTATAACTATGTTTTCTATGGCAGGTGTTCCTCCAATGGCAGGTTTCTTAGCTAAATTTTATTCTTTCTTTGTATGCATAGAAAATAATTTTTATCTTTTAGCAATAATCGGTGTATTATTAAGTATAATTTGTACTTTTTATTATATTAGATTCTTAAAAATTATTTATTTTGAAAATTCTAAAAAATATTTAATTCTTAATCATAATTTAAGTAAAAATACTGCTTTAGTTATAAGTTTAACAAGTATTTTATTATTTTATATATTTATTAATCCATCATCCATTTTTATTATTGCTCATAAAATTGCTTTAAGTTTATGTTTATAAAATCTTCAAAAAATTCTCAATATTATATTCTTAAATTTACAAGCTCAAATAAACATGCTTTTCAAAATAATATAAATAAAGTAAAATTATTATTACAAAACTCAAATATACCAAATTTTGTATATAGTACTTTACCAACAAAAAAAAAAAAATATTATATATTAAGATCACCGCATGTTTATAAAAAATCAATTGAAACTTTTGAAGAACAAATATATACTTCAACTTTTAAAATTCAAATCTTTGATTCAAAAGCATATTTACAAATGTTTTATTTATTAAATTTTTTAAAACAAAACACACCAACTTCTGTAAATATGACTATTATTTTATCTCATAATGTCTAAACAAATATATTATAATAATGTTAAACTTTATATTAATTTCAGTAAATCTATTTTAAATATGTTACCAAATTATATTCAAGCCTCTATATATTCTAATAGAGAATTAACTTTTATAATTAATAAAAATTACAATACATTAGTTATAAATTTTTTAAAAAAATATACAAATAGTCAATACCAAACAATGTCTGATATGTGTGCTGTTGATTATCCAACTAAAACATATCGTTTTGAAATTATTTATACTTTATTAAGTCTTGTTTATAACTCTAGAATTAAAATTAAAACTTATCTTAAAGAATTAGATTCTATTGAAACTATAACAAATTTATATAAAGGTGCAAATTGGTGGGAACGTGAAATTTATGATTTCTTCGGTATTTATTTTACAAATAATACTGATTTACGTCGTATTTTAACTGATTATGGTTTTACAGGTCATCCTTTACGTAAAGATTTCCCTTTAGTTGGTTATTATGAAGTTATTTACGATGATATTGAAAAATGTATTAAACGTACAGCTATTGAATATTCTCCTAAATTTAAATCTTATTATAATTTTGATAATTTCTATTCATTATAAAAATGTATTTAATAACAAATCAACAAGTCGCAAATACAAAAAATACTATTTCATTAACCAAATATAATAAATTTCAAATAAATTCATCTATTTCAAAAAAAACAAAACAAGCCATTAAGACTTACGATCAACAAAAAACTAAAAAAAATTTAAAATTTTTAAAAATCTACCAAAGCAATACTTTTTATTTACAAAATTATAAAATATTCTTTCAACAATTAAGTTTAAATACTAATATCATCAATATTTATATACAAACAACTTTAAATAATATGTTTATTACTATTTCTACTAAAAATACAATTTTAACTAAATCATTAGCTGCAATTGGTTTTAAAGGTAAATCTAAACAAACTTCTTATGCTTATAAAACTTTTGCAGAATTCTTAGTTACTGAATTACAAAATTTTGCAGAACAAACTAAATCTCAAATTATTGTTAATATTTTTGCAAAATCTATAAATCATAAATTAAAAGTATTTTTAAAAATTTTAAATACAAATAATATTAAAATCAATAAAATATATGATATTACTCCGATACCATATAATGGTTGTCGAAAAAAAAAAATTTCAATTAAAAAAAAAAAAAAATCTATGATAAAATATTTATCTTATAGATAATTTTTTAATTATATAGATTTATAGCTTATTTTCTATAAATCTATAAAATCTTTTTTAAAAATATGTATTTACTTATAGTATTCATTCCTTTATTATCTGCATTTATTACTGGTTTTTTTGGAAATTTCTTAACTAAAAAAGGTACTACAAAAATCGCAAGCATTTTTATATTTATTGCTTGTATATTATCTTATATAATTTTTTATGAAGTTTGTTTCTGTATGAGTCCTTGCTATATTACTTTAAGTCCTTGGATTATTGCAGGTTCTTTTAAATTATATTGGGATTTTATATTTGATAGTTTAACTGCAACAATGCTTGTTGTTGTTTTAACTATATCTACTGTTGTTCATATTTATTCTATAAGCTATATGGCAAATGATCCACATATAAATCGTTTTATGGCTTATTTATCTTTATTCACTTTCTTTATGTTAGTTTTAGTAACCGCTAATAATTATATTCAAATGTTTGTCGGTTGGGAAGGTGTTGGTTTATGTTCTTATTTATTAATTAATTTTTGGTATACACGTATCCAAGCAAATAAAGCTGCTATTAAAGCAATGTTAGTTAATCGTGTAGGTGATATTAATATTATTTTTGCTATTGTTACATTATTTTACGTATTTAAATCTGTAGATTATTCTACTGTATTTGCATTAGCTCCATATTTCACTGAAAATACTATTAATATTTTTAATTTTGATATAAATGTTTTAAATTTAATTTGTATTTTTATATTTATAGGTGCTGTTGGTAAATCTGCTCAAGTAGGTTTACATATTTGGTTACCAGATGCTATGGAAGGTCCTACACCTGTTTCTGCATTAATTCATGCTGCAACAATGGTTACTGCAGGTGTTTTTGTTATTTGTCGAAGTTCTTTTATTTTTGAATTTGCTCCAACTGCATTAACTGTCGTTACTATAGTTGGTGCAATTACAACCTTTTATGCTGCTACTATTGGTTTAGTTCAAAACGATTTAAAAAAAGTTATCGCTTATTCTACTTGTAGTCAATTAGGTTATATGATTTTTGCTTGTGGTATTTCTGGTTATAACGTTAGTATGTATCACTTAACTAATCATGCATTCTTTAAAGCTTTATTATTCTTAAGTGCAGGTTCCGTTATTCACTCTATGCATGATGAACAAGATATGCGTCGTATGGGTGGTTTATTAAAAGTTTTACCATTTACTTATGCTATGTTCATGATTGGTTCTTTTGCATTATTAGGTTTCCCATTCTTATCTGGTTACTATTCTAAAGATTTACTTTTAGAATTATCTTTTGCAAATTATACAATATCAAGTCATTTTGCTTACATTTTAGGTACATTAGCTGCTTTCTGTACAGCCTTTTACTCTATGCGTTTATTAATGTTAACTTTTATTGTTCCAACAAATGCATATAAATCTGTATATACTAGTGCTCATGATGCTCCATTATTAATTGCTCTTCCTTTAACAATTTTATCTATTTTTAGTATTTTTGTTGGTTATTTCTTTAGAGAAATGGCTGTTGGTTTTGGTAGTAATTTTTGGAACAATGCTTTATTTCTTAATTTTAGTAATAATGCTATGGTAGAAGCTGAATTCTTACCTTTTACAATTAAAATTTTACCTGTTGTTATAAGTCTTTTAGGTCTTATTTTAGCTACAATTATTTATGAATATTTTACTAAATATTTAAATAATTTAATTAATAATAATTTCTTTAGAGAACTTTATATGTTCTTAAATAAAAAATGGTATTTTGATAAATTATATTCTGAATCTATTTACCAAAAAGTTTTATTTATGAGTTATAATCCTTTATATGCAGTTTTTGATAAAGGTATTTTTAATGTATTAGGTCCTAGAGTATTAAATAACACATTAGAAGATTTAAGTACTAAAACTTCTGAAATTCAAACTGGTTTCTTTTATCACTATGCATTAATTTTCTTAATTAGTATTACTTTATTAATTATAATTAGTAGTGTTTCTTTCTTTAACACTTTAATTGTATTATTTGTTATTTTCTTTTTTGTTTATAAACAACCAAAAAATAACAAATAATTAATGAACTATTATAAAACTATACCTGCGTTTAAGCTATACATTAAAATATAGCTTAAAAAAATTTAAATAAAAAATATTATTATAAAGATTAACTTCATGAATTTTTGAAAAAATAAAAGTTGTTTTAATATCAAATTCATTTAAGATTGTTTTATAAATCGGATTTTTTACTAATTTTTCTAAATAATAAGAATAAGTATTAGCAATAGTAAAACTATAATTATACATTGTATCAAAAGAATTTAATGTCAATTTATTTTGAATTTCAGGTTGATTAAAAAAATTTATAATTAAAAAATTTAAGTATTTATACATTAAAGATTTTGTTAAATAAAATTTCATACCTAAAATTTTATTATTTTTTTTATTTAAAATAACAAAATAACCATTTTTTTCAAATAATTGTTTAAAAAAAAAGAAAATACAAAGTATAGCGAATTTATTATTTAAAGTTTTATGAAAACTAATTAAAATTTGAATTCGTTGTAAATCAGTGTAATTATAAGCTGTTTTATAATGTATTTTTAAATAACGATTATGATTTATATAAGTTAAATAAAGAGGAAACATACGAACTTTCTAAAATAATTTATAAAATATTAATAGCATTAATATTTATTTTTATAGAATATAAACGAAATTCTTTTAAAGTAAGACCAAAAACAGTTGAACCTGTTAAAGTTAATTTTGTACGTGTTTTTTTATTTTTAAAATTAATATTATTTATTAAAATACAACCATTATTATCAAAACTAATGCGTTGACCATTAAAACGAGGTTTTGTATATTTTGATTTAATAATTAATGCATTAAATACCTGACCTTTTTTAATTGTTGTTTTTTTATGAATTTTTAATTCTTGTACAGAAATTTTAATAATTTTATTTAATTTAGCATTATTTTTAAATTTAAATGTTTTAAAACATTTAACAACATTTGCACCACTATTATCGTAGACTCTTAATTTAGAACAATTTTGAATCATTTATTAATTTTTTAAAATTGGAGTACCCAAAACTTTTTTATAAGACCAAATATTATTAAAAATTAAATAAATTAATATAATATTTGTATAAAAAGATTTATTGTTAAACATTAAGTAATAAAACATATTATTAATTATATTTGAATTTAATAAATTAGTAAAGCAAATAACTGGAACATTATAATTTGAAATTTTATTTAAAAAAATAGCATTTGTTTTATAATCTAAACTAATTACTAAATCTGGAAAATTATCTAAATAATTAATTAAATTGACTTGTTTAGCTTTAAAATTTGATAAATAAGAACAATGCATTTGTTTACTATTTTTTTTTATTAAAAAATTTAAAATTTTATTATTAGTATATAAAAATAAAATATTACCATTATTACGAGTTATTGTTTTAATTATTTCTAAATTTTGACGAAGATATTTTATAAATATATTAATATTTAAAAATAAATAATTAAATTTATAACCAATAAATAATGTATGATAAATTTTAGTATTTGTTTTTTTCAAATAAAAACAAAGAACAAAAAAATATTTGTTATTTAAAATATTAAAATTATTTAAAATTGTATTATTTAGCATTTTTATTTTTATTATTATTTTTTTTTTTCAAAGTAATACATTCATTAATATAGAATATACCAGTACCTTTATATAAATTGGTTTTTTTTTGTAATTTTAAGAAAGATGCAAATTGTGTCAAAATCAATTTATTATTACTATACAATGTTAAAGTTGTCGGATTAACTAATTTTAAAAAAATTTCAGGTTGGACATTATAAGTTAAAAAATGACTGTAACCTACACGAAGTTTAAGTACTTGATTTTCAACAACAAATTTGTAACCTATACCTTTTAAATTTAAGGTTAAAGAATATGGAAAATTAAGAGTATATAATGAGGTATAAAAATTATACAAATAATTTAAATAATAACATTTTTCTTTAGTACTCATATAAAAAGAATTAAAAGCTATAGGATTTATAAATAATGGCATTAAATTATTTTTTAAATTTTTAGTTTTATATAAATTAAAATATAAAATATTATTATATAAAATTAAATTAAAAAAATTTGTATTAAATTTTAAAATACCATTTTTTGTAATAAAAATTATAAATTTATTAGTTACTAATATACGTGAATTTTTAAAAATATTTAAATTTAATTTAAACATTATTTTTTTATTTAATTACTTTTAATAAAAGTAAACCACCTTTATTTTGACGAATAGCTGTATCAATATTTATAATAGTATGATTAGTATCATTAATAGATAAAATATAATCATTATATAAATCAATAGAACGTAATTTAATTAAATCCGCAACAGTACAATAAATAAATTTATGAGGTTTGGAAATACATAAAATTTTTTGAAAAAAAACATTATTAGTTGCAGTATTTAAAAAAATTGTACAAGTTGTAAATGTATCATTAACTAAATATGAATCAATAATATTTAATTGCTGAAGTAATTTAAGTACATTTAAACTAAAAGTATTAAAATGTTTAATTACAACTTTATATTTTTTTAATAAAACAGCATTATTTAAAGTATTAATTATTTTAACAAGAGTTAACATATTTTACCAACTAGATTTTGTTAAATTTGGAATTTGATGTAAGCTCATTAATTTTTTAAAATCAGTACGAGAGATACCATATTTTGTAATAATTGCTTTAGTACGTCCTGATAAAAAACTAATATTTTTGTGATAAGTACGATAATTATATTTATTTAATAATAAATCTTGATTCATTACTAATATAAGATATAATAAGCGTTGTTCAATTTGAAAAGTTTTTGCATTAAAAAGATTATTAACAACAAAAAAATCAAAATAATTTGTTTTAAAATATTTACATAAAATTTTATAAGTATTACGTTTATTTTTATTAACAAAAATGTAATTCATTCTTATTGTATAATATACTAAATAAAATTATAGTCTTCATTTAGTAATTTGGAAATAACAGGAATCGAACCTATTTCTTATGAATGCAAATCATATATTTTACCATTTAAATTATACCTCCAAGATTAGAAATGGAATCGAACCAATTTAAAGAAATTTGCAGTTTCTCACATTAACCTTTTATGTTATCTAATCAACTAATAGATCTAATTGGACTTGAACCAACGACTTTACGCTTATCAGGCGTACACTCTAACCAGACTGAGTTATAGATCTTTATAAGGTAAATAATAGGAATCGAACCTACTTGAGTCAAATCCACAGTTTGATACTAAAACCATTTAGTTTTTATTCACCTTTATTTTATTCTTAATAAGTTGCTTTAACGATAAAAGCGTTTAATAAGAATAAAATAATTAATCATAATTTTTAAATTATGTGAATAGATAAAATTATTTTTAAATATAAAATCATAAAAATCTAAATTATATAATTTAGAAAACATTAAATTATAATATAAATTCTTAATATATAAACTATCAAATTGTTTAATATTTTTTAATGTAATTAAATTATTTAAAAATACATCATATTCTTTAAAAATATAATTTTTAAAAACATATTTTATAAGTCGATATTTACGAATATTATACATAAAATATAAATAAGTATTATAATAAGTATGTTGAATATTTGATGTTATTTTAAAATTTTTATAAATATAACAGTTATTATATAATTTAAATACACTATAATTTGTAAAATATAATTTATATAAATGTAACATAGTAAAATTATTATAATTATTTAAATTATAATAATAAATTGAAGATTTTGTATTTAATTTTTTAGTAATTTTTGTGTAAAAATGTACTAAATAATTATTATATTTATAACTTTTAATAGAGTTAATTACCAATTTATGTTTATTATTTTTTAATTTAATTCTTCTTATATTTTTATTAATTTGTAAAGAATCACAATCTATTTTTTGGCTAACTTTTGTATTAATTAAATTATAAGTTGAATTTAAACGACGTGCTGATATATTTAAAATCAAATCTATTAAAAATAAAGTATCATTAAAATTATAATTAGTAATAATATTTAAATTACAATTAAAATTTTGAACTTTTTTAATTTTTCGAACATTTGATTTTAAAAGATTTAATTTATAATTATAAAAATATTTACTACGACCTTTTCTATAATGATAATAATTAAATAAAAAATTGAAATTTTGTTTTAAACTATTATTATTAAAATAAGATGCAATGTTTGTTGGTACAAAACATTTGGTTTTCATATGATTGATATAATAATAATTTAATTTAGCACGTTGACTATAATAAGATAAAAAACGATGAGAGCGTTTAGTTGCATAACGTTCTGCAAATCGAATATTTAAATAATTATTACATAAATGAATTTTATATAAAGTATTATAATTATTTGATTTTAAATTATAATCAATTAATTTGGATGTATTAAAATTTTTAACTAAATTATTTAATAAATAAATATTTTTATAAAAAGTATTACAGTTAAAATTTGTAAACATTCTATTTGTTTCAAAAAATTGAAGTTTATCTTTTAATTGTAATGAAAAAATATTTAATGTATTTATTAAATCGTCAGTAATTTTATTTGAATTAAGATGTTTAATATTTTGAATCAAATCATTTAAATTTTTAATTATATCTGTTGTATTAATAATACTAGGTGTATAAATTAAATTATATAATTCACTAGTAGTTGGATAATATAAGTTATTGATTCTAGTATTAGTTTTGATTTTTTGAACATTTTGAGAAAGTCTCAAACATTGATTATACATTTGATTTGAAGTAAAAACACGTGTTGAAATACCAAAACGAATTTTATTATAATATTGAAATAAAAAAGAACGTCTTAATTTTTTAATTGCATTATAACGACGTTTATTATTTTGATAAAAACTACGACATTTTGTATATAATTTATATTTAAAAACATTTGAACTAATATAATAAGTTAATAAACTAAATTGAAAAGGTTGAATATAACGAGTTTGTTTATTTTTAACTTGTTTAATAACAGACATATCAATTAATTTATATTTATTAGTTCCGGCAAGATCACAATAACCAAAATTTAAATTTTTATTATTTGAAATTTGATAAAAATTAAATAATTTATTTTTTATATTTAATAGTTTAAAAATATCATACATTACAAATACACTAGTATTATAATGATTAACAGAAGCATTAAATTTAAAATTTAATTGATTAACATAATAATTTTTAATCATATAAATATAAAATTTAAATAATAAATTATAATAATATTTAAAAAAATCTTGATTTAAAGAATTTTTAGAAGTAGTTAATTTAAAATTATTAAATATATATTGAAAAGTGTCTAATTTATCTGTAGTTTTAGATAAAATTTGTAAATAAGTATATTTTGTTTGAAATACACGTTTTAATAAAATATTACGAAAATAATAATCATTAAAATATAAGCGTAAATATTTCATTAAATATTCAATAGTATTTGAATTGATAGAAAAATATTTACGTTTATTTAAAACATGTGTCATTTTATTTACGAATAAATAATAATTAAAAACAGATTCAAAAAATAAAAAATAATTATTAATAAATGAAGTATTTTGAAAAGTAATTATATTAGTTTTTCTATTGCTCCAATTATTATGTTGATATTTAGACTGAATATAAATTTCTTTTACAAAATTGTTAAAATTTAAAATAAAAAAATTTTTATAATTAAAAAAAATAAAACTGCCTGTTTTATAATCTATTTCTAAATTACGAATATAAGTCAATTTGGTAAAAAGATTTTTATTTAAATTCATCCAAACTTTTTCATCAATTTTAACTAAATCATTTGTATTTAAAATAAAATTAATATTTGTTATACGATGATTATTAACAAAAATATAACCATGAGTTATAAAAAAACGAGCTTCATATAAACTAGTTACAAAACCAGCTTTATATAAATTAAAATCTAAACGACATTCAAATTTTAAATAATTAGTTCGTAAAATTTGTGAAAAAGAAAATTCATTGTAATTAACTAAATAATTGCGTAAAATTTGTTTATTTAAAAATTTATAAAAATATAAACGTTCAACATTTAATTTTCTAGAATGACATAAATAAATCGGACGAATAATTCTTAAATTTTTAGTATTTGCATATTGTTGTTCAATTAATTTTAATGAAGTCCATTTTTTATGATGTAAGTTCATTAAATTTAATTTTCTCCATAACTTAATATTTTGATAACGATAATAAACTTTATATTTTGGTTTAAAACGTAATGCTTTCATTTAGTTTTAACAACAAACAATGTTTAATAAGAAACTAACAGACATATTCAAATAATCTAAAATAAAAGTAGGATAAATACCAATTAAGAAAACTAAAACTAAAATTAAACAGAACATAACAAATTCACGTTTATTTAAATCTTGATATAAACCAATAAAATTAACTTGTATATTACCATAACAAACTCTATTAAATAACCATAAAGAATAAATACTACCAAACATCATACTAAGAATTGCAAAAACAGCAATAGTTGTATTAGTATTATAAATACCTAAAAAAATTAAAAATTCACCAATAAAACTACTAGTAGTAGGTAAAGCTATATTTGCTAAAGTAAATAACATAAAAATTACAGTAAAAATAGGCATAGTTTGAACTAAACCACTATAATATTTAATTAAACGAGTATGATAACGTTCATATAAAATACCAACAACTAAGAATAAAGCACCTGAAACTAAACCATGGCTAAACATTTGTAATAAAGAACCTTCAATACCATATATTTTATTAGTATATAAACCAATCATAATTAAATTCATATGAGCAATAGAAGCATAAGCAACGATACGTTTTAAATCAGTTTGGCGAATAGCAACTAAAGAACTATAAATTAAACCTAAAATACTAATTGTATATACAAAAGGAGTATAATAAAAATTTGCAAAAGTAAATAAAGGTAAAGAAAAACGTAAGAAACCATAAGTACCTAATTTTAATAAAATACCTGCTAAAATAACAGAACCTGGTGTTGGAGCTTCAACATGAGCTTCTGGTAACCAAATATAGAATGGTAACATTGGAACTTTAACAGCAAAAGATACAAAGAATGCAATCCATAAAAGTTTTTGTAAAAATGGATCAAAATTACAAGTTAATAAAACAATATAATTTGTAGTACCTGTATAATAGAAAATAAATAAAATAGCTAAAAGCATTAAAACAGAACCTACAAAAGTATAAATAAAAAACATATAAGAAGCTAAAATTTTACGTTCTCTAGAACCAAAAAAACCTAAAATTAAATACATAGGAATTAATACACTTTCAAAGAATACATAGAAAAAAACAATATCTAAACAAGAGAAAACTAAAAGTAATATTGATTCCATAATTAAAAAGTTAATATAGAAAAATTTAAAATTAAATTTAATATAATTATAACTTGATAAAATACAAATTGGAAATAAAAAAGTAGTTAATAAAATAAAAAATAAAGAAATACCATCTATACCAATTATAAAATTTAAATTAAAAAAATTTAACCAACTAATTTCATATAAACCTTGGAAATAAATAGTTGATTTATCAAATAAAAATAAAAGAAAAATGGAAATAAAAAAAGTTATAGATGTACTATAAATAGAAATAGTACGAATTAATTTATTATTATTATTATTCACAAAAAATAAAAGAAAAGCAGCTAATAAAGGTAATAAAATTATAGTTAATAAAATAATGTACATTTTTAAGATTTTTTAGAAAAATTTTGAAATAAAAAAATAAATTGATATATAAACATATTTAAATAATTATATAATTCATTAGTAGAAGATAAATAAGTTTCTATATTATTCAAAGAATAAAAAGTATTATCTATTTTACTAAAAAGAATTGTTTTTGAAATATGTGGTAAAAGAAATTGTATTGCAGTTATATCTTGACAGCAATACATTACCAAATTATTAGTTAAATATGGTAAAATAATGTAATTTAAATAATTATTGTATTTTAATTTTTTTAAAAAATAAAATTTAATATTATGAGCAGCTAACTGAGTTTGTAAATTAGCATCAATTTTTGTATTATAACAAAAAAATATAAATTTAAATTTTTTTAAATTAGAATTTAATTTAAAAAAATAAAAAAATTTACGTATTAATTTTAAATTAACGATCGATATCACCGAAAACAATATCTAAACTACCAATAACAGTAGTAACATCTGCTATCAAATGACCTCTAGTTAAATAATCAACACTTTGTAAATGAATAAAACCTGAAGATTTTAAATGGCATCTATATGGTTTATTAGAACCATCTGAAACTAAATAAACACCAAATTCACCTTTAGGAGCTTCAATAGAACAATAAACTTCATTAGCTTCGACTTTAAAACCTTCACTAAAAATTTTAAAATGATCTATTAAAGATTCCATAGATTGTTTAATTTGTACTTTAGATGGAATACTTATTTTATAATTATCAGATTTAATAGGACCTTCACTAATTTGATTAATACATTGACTAATAATACGAATACTTTGTCTCATTTCTTCAATACGTATTACATAACGATCAAAACAATCACCATTAGTACCTACAGGAATATCAAAATCTACTTTATCATAAGCATCGTATGGGAAAGTTTTACGTAAATCCCATTTAACACCAGTACTACGTAATAAAACACCAGTTAAATTTAAATCTAAAGCATCTTGTTTAGTAATAACACCAATATCAACTAAACGTTCACGCCAAATACGGTTATTAGTTAATAATTCTTCCATATCATTTAAACGTTCATTAAATTCAACACAAAAAATATATAAATCATTTAAAAAACCTGCAGGAAGATCTTGTCTAACGCCACCTGGTCTAAAATAATTAGCATGCATTCTAGCACCAGTAACACGTTCATAAAATTCTAATAATTTTTCACGTTCTTCAAATAACCAAATAATAACAGTAGTAGAACCAATATCCAATGCATGAGAACCTAAACCAATTAAATGATTTAAAATACGAGTAATTTCAGCAAAAATAACACGAATATATTGAGCTCTTAATGGAACATTACATTTTAATAATTTTTCAACCGCTAAAACATAACAATGTTCATTTTCTAACATTGCAATATAATCTAAACGATCAAAATAAGGTAATGCTTGTAAATAAGTTTTATTTTCAATTAATTTTTCAGTACCTCTATGTAAAAAACCGATATGTGGATCTGCTTTTTGAACAATTTCACCTCTTAATTCTAAAATTAATCTTAAAACACCATGAGTTGCTGGGTGTTGTGGACCAAAATTTAAAGTAAAACTTTTTAATTGTCTACGTTTTAACATTTTTAATTAAATTTTTTTAAATTAACAATTTTAGTTTTAATGCGTAATTTTGACGCACCATAAGTTAATGCTTTATAAGCTACATTTTCATATACATCGCTGATTTCAAATAAAATTTTACCAGGTTTAACTAAACAAACCCAATATTTAATATCACCTTTACCTTTACCCATACGTGAATCGATATTTTTAGAAGTAACAGAAACATCAGGAAAAACATTTATATAAACTTTTGTTTGTTTATCTAAAAAACGATTTATTGCCATATAGGTAGTTTCTATTTGTTTAGAAGTTAAACGTGTATAATCAAGTGCTTTTAAACCGTAACTACCTTTTGTTAATATTTTTGAATTATAATTTAAACCGTGTAATCTATTTTTTTTTATTTTAAAATTTTTAAATTTTTTTGGTTTTAAAAGCATTTTTAATTTTTATAATTAATCCATACTTTAATACTACTTGAACCAGTACTTTTAACTAAATTTAAATTAGCATAATCTTTTGCAAAACGAATTTCATTTAAATTTAAGTTACCAAAATTAAAGATAAAAATACGTTTTCTTTTTGTTAAAAAATATCTACCTTTAATTTGAATACGAAGACCTTTAACTTTACAATTTTCATCTTTAAAATATAAATTTAATTGTTCACGTAAAATATTAAATAAATTATAAAATAAAAAATTATAAGATTTACTTGTATTATCTAATGAAGATAATTCATAATATATTATACGAATTAAACTTTCAATATTTAAACGAGCTAAAAATTTATCATTATAGCATAAATAATAAAGAATAAAACGTAAAGATTTATAATATTTTAACATTGAATATCGATTAAATTTAGTATATCTAAATTTACGAATTTTTTTTTCATTTGTTTTTAAAACTACATTATAATGATTAGTTTTAATTCGATTAGTTTGTTTTAAAAAATTAAATTTAAAAGTATAATTTGCTTTTAATAAATTTAAAGAATAAGTTTTAAAACTAACTAAAGGTAAATATTTATTAACTAATAAATTTTTAGTATTAAAATTTTTATTTAAATTTTTAAAAAAAATTTGTAAATTAACACTAGAAGAAAGACAAACGCGTAATATTTTTAAAATTTCAATTTTTTTTATATTTAAAATTTCTTGATATTTATAATATAAATAAAAAGTATTAATATAATTAGAATTTGTAGAAGAATTAAAACTTAAATTTTGTTTTAAATATGCAAAATTACAAAAAAAATAAATATATATACGTAATTTTGTAGCATATTTATATAATACAATTTTATCTATAAAAAAAAATTGTTTATTTGTATTCATTTTAAAAATTATATTAATAATTTCACGAATTTGTAAATCTTCATTTAAAGAAAATTTAGTATGATTTTTAGCAAACCAATTTGAACTATTATAAATATAATTATTTAATAATAAAGAACTAACTTTTTGACTCATTTATTTTTTTATAACTTTTTTAATTTTATGTTTACAAATTTTACGTGTAAAGACATATTGACCAAATTTAGTACCTATCATATCTTCAGTAATACGTAATTTTTTAAAAGACATACCATTATAAACATAAATAATATGATCTAAATATTCTGGTAAAATATAACTAGCACGTTTATAAGTTTTTAAATTTTTTTTATTTTGTAAAATTTGTTTATATAATTGAATATCGTAATTAAATTTCATGTTGTTTATTTTTTACAGTTTTACGACCTTTTGTAATTAAACCCCAAGGAGTAACTGATACACGACCACCTGAAGCTTTACCTTCACCTCCACCATGTGGATGATCTATAGGATTCATTGCAACACCACGTACAGTAGGACGAATATTAATATTTCGAATAGTACCTGCTTTACGAAAATTTTGTAAATCATGATATGGATTTGATAATTTTCCAATAGTTGCTAAACATTTTAAAGAAATTTTTTTTATACGTTGATTAGCTAATTTAATATAAGCATAACCATTTAAATCAGTATCTTTTTTTAAAATATAAGCAAAATTTCCTGCACTACGTACTAATGCACTACCTTTACCTGCAAACATTTCAATACCATGAATTGGAATATTTAAAGGTATATTATATAATGGCATTGTATAACCTATTTTTATTTCACGGGTTTTCAAAATATCATTTAAAGTATAAACAAAAATTTGATCATCAATTTTTAAATCTTGTGGTGCAAGTATATTAAAATATTGATTAGTAGTATTATTGAATAGCAATGCAATATAACTTGATCTAATAGGGTCATATTGTATATCTTTTACAATACCTTGTAAATTTTTATGTTTAAAATCTATTAAACGATAATTTATTTTATTACCGCCACCATGATGATAAACGGTAATTTTACCACGAAAATTTCTACCACTTTTTTTATTTAAACCTTGTTTTAAAATATATTTTTTTTTTAAATTATACATTTTAGTAATTTAGAATCTAATCTTATATAATAGTATATAAAAGAATATAATGTATATTAATAATAATATTTTTAATTTCAAAAATAAACGTTTAATATTAATTTTAAATAAAATATATGGCTTAAACACTAATCAAATTAATTACATTTTATCTAACTTAGGTATTAATTCTAATTTAATGATAAATAATTTAACACCATTAATGTTAAAACAAATTAATGATTTTATAACCAAACATTATATTATAAATAATGATTTACAATATAAAACTACAAATAATAAAAAATTAAAAACATTAATCAATACATATCGCGGATTTCGTTTAGCCAATAAATTACCAAGTCATGGCCAAAATACACATTCAAATGGCAAAACAGCTAAAAAATAAATAAATAAATGAACTACAAAGATTTTCTGCCTGCTACTATAAGTGTACGAGGAATTGAACCCCGACTCGATCGATTAAAAGTCGATAGCTTTATCCAATTAAGCTATACACTCACATTAATTATTTTAAAATAATTATCTTGATTTCGAACAGATTCGAACTGTTGACGTGGAAAACCACTTTGGATTTACAGTCCAACGCTTTAGACCAACTGAGCTACGAAATCTTATTTTTATAAATTTAACAAAAAATTAGTACTTATTAGCAATTTATATAAACATTAAGCCTATTAAAGTAATAGTCTCTTACTTTTTTTTGAGAAAATAAGAAAAAAAGCTTCATACTTATATTTATTCAGTATTTATCTTTCATTGATTTAGCTACTAAGCAATACAAATTGAGAATTTATAACTTATATACCATTGATCAATCTAATTCGGTCCTCTCGTACTAGAATTATTCTTTTCTTCTTTTCTTTATTATATGGCAGATAGGGACAAAACTGTCTCACGACGTTTTAAACCCAGCTCACGTACCACTTTAATTGGCGAACAGCCAAACCCTTAGAACCTTCTTCAGCTCTAGGATGTGATGAGCCGACATCGAGGTGCCAAACAATTCCGTCGATATGAGCTCTAGAGAATTATCAGCCTGTTATCCCCGGCGTACCTTTTATCCATTGATCGATAACCTTTCCATAAAGAATTACCGGGTCATTATGATCAACTTTCGTTTCTGTTTGATTTGTCAATCTTACAGTCAAGCAAATTTTAGCCATTATACATAAATAATTATTACAACAATAATTATTAATTTACCTTTATATTTCTCCGTTACCTTTTTGGAGAAAACCACCCCAGTTAAACTACCAATCTTATATATGTCCTTTAAATTTTTTTTAAAGTTAGTTATTAATCATAAAACGAGTGGTATTTCATTGTTGTTTAAAACTAAATTTAAACTCCCACTTATTCTACACAATTTTATAAAAATAATCAATAAAAAATTGTAGTAAAGGTGCACGGGGTCTTACCGTCTAACCATATATAATTCGCATCTTCACGAATATTTCAATTTCACAAAGCTCATAGTGGAGACAGTGGGGAAGTCGTTACACCATTCATGCACGTCAATAATTAGTTGACAAGGAATTTCGCTACCTTAGGACCATCAGAGTTATGGCCGCCGATTACTGCTGCTTATATTAAAAATA
>CAKVBE010000003.1 GCA_934725005.1 uncultured Rickettsiales bacterium
CATCAAATTTATACATAGTGTGTAATAATTTTATCTGGAAAGTAAATACTCTTAATTTAAATTGCAATTTATTTTTTAAGTATAGTATGAAGTTGGACAATAGCTAAATACTTACCATTTAAATTTAATAGGAAGTTGAATACGTTTAAGCCATTATATTACATTAAATATATGTTTATTTATTTTGTTGTTCTTTATTATAGTTTGTTTATTAGTCAAATTGAAAACTAGCCTGGTTTTTTTTTATACCTAAATGATTATAAGCTGTTGGTGTTAACATTCTGCCTCTGGGTGTTTTGTTTATGAATCCTTGTTGTATTAAAAATGGTTCTATTGTATCTTCAATTGAGTCTCTTTCCTCAGAAAGACCTGAAGCTATGGTATCAATTCCTACTGGGCCACCGTCATAATTTTTTGCTATAAAATTTAAGTACTTTCTATCTAGAGAATCTAAGCCGATATAATCTATATCTAATTTACTAAGAGCTATATTAACAGATTCCTTATCTATTATTTTTTTATTTAGAACTATGGCAAAATCTCTAACTCTTTTTAAAAGTCGTATAGCAATTCTTGCCGTTCCTCTTGATCTTTTTGCTATTTCTAGACTTGCGCTATCTTCGATTTTTATATTTAGTAATTCACAGTCTCTTATTATTATGTTTTTTAATTCATCGTCATGATAGAAATCTAGTTTAAGAGGAATACCAAACCTATCTCTTAACGGATTTGATAGTAAACCGATTCTTGTTGTTGCCCCAACTAATGTAAATTTAGGTAGATCTATTTTTATTGTCCTTGCTGCTGGTCCTTCACCTATTATTATATCGAGTTTAAAATCCTCCATTGCCGAATATAAAACCTCTTCAACATTTACGTTCAATCTGTGTATCTCGTCTATAAATAGTACATCATTCTGTTGTAGATTTGTTAAAATTGCCGCTAAATCACCAGCTTTCGATAGTATTGGACCAGACGTACTTTTAAAACCTACGCCTAATTCATTTGCTACAATATGAGACAATGTTGTTTTACCTAATCCTGGAGGACCATAAAATAAGACATGGTCAAGATTTTCGCCTCTGAGTTTTGCTGATTTTATAAAAATGCTTATGTTTTCCTTAATATCTTTTTGACCTATAAAATCACTTAATAATGTTGGTCTTAATGTATTTTCCATTAATATATCAGAGTCTTTCTTATTTTTATTCTTTATAATGTCCATGAAATAAATAAAAACTGATTATTAATTGTACGATACACCGATTTTTTAAATTGTAAATAGAACATATAAATTATTTGCTTTTTTTATTGATTTTAATAAAAGTTACAGTATATTATTGTTAGTGTATGTAGTTTATATACTAGTGTTTAGCGGATATGGCGGAATTGGTAGACGCGCTAGACTTAGGATCTAGTGTCGAAAGACTTGAGAGTTCGAGTCTCTCTATCCGTACCATTTTAGATTTTTAGTAATCATAAAGATATTTAAGATGTCTATCGTAGAAAAGAAAATAATCAGTGAGAATAATTTAAAGTTAGAGCTTGAGGTTAGGATATCGGCTGAGGCAATAAGCCAAAAAAAAGAGCAAGAATTGAATAGAGTCCAAAAGACTTATAAAATTGACGGTTTTAGACCAGGAAAAGTTCCTCTTGAACTTATAAAAGAGAAAGAAGGTACAGCTTTATTTTTGAGAAGTGGTGAATTACTCTTAAATCAAACTATTGATGAAATAGTGAACGAAAAAAACAAAAGACTAGCCACTCAACCTAATGTATCAATAAAAAAATTTGAAGAGGGAAATGATATAGAATTTAATTTGACATTGGAGTTTATTCCAGAAGTACCAAATATTGATTTTTCGTCGATTAAATTAAACAAATACACAATAGATTCCACAGATAAAGATATTGAAGAATCAATTAATAAAATTCTGGATAACTACAAAGATTATATAGAACAGAATGGTGATTACTCTTCAAAAATGGGTGATAGAGTAAGAATAAATTATCTTGGTAAAGTTGATGGTGAGCCATTTGACGGTGGAAAGGCAGACAAGTATGATTTAGTACTTGGAAGCAACTCTTTTATAGATACATTTGAGGAGCAATTAGTTGGTAAAAAAGCTGGTGATAAGGTTTTAGTTAAAGTGAAATTTCCAGAAAATTACCATCATAAAGCGTTAGCAGGAAAAGATGCTGAGTTTGAAACTGAAGTTATTAGCGTAAGTGTTGCTAAAGGACCTGAATTAACTGATGAATTTGTAAAAGATAAATTTTCCGTTGAAGATGTTGATGAATTCAAGAGGGTTCTAAAAGACGAAATTGAGAAGAACTATGGAAATATTTCGAAGGAACATCTAAAAAATTGTTTATTAGAATATTTAAAAGATAATATAGAATTCGATTTGCCAGAAACTATTGTTAATAAACAATTTGAAAGTATATGGGAACAAAAGGAAAAGAATTTACTGGATGCAGAAAAGGATAAAGTTAAGGCTAAAACTATTGAAGAAGCAAGAAATTCTGTTAAGCTTGGCTTAATATTATCAAAGGTTGCCGAAGATAATAAAATTACTATAAATGAAAGAGAAATTACCAAGGCTATAACAGAAAGAGCGTTACAAATGCCAGGTTACGAAAAGTTTTTGATAGATTTTTATAAAAAAAACAAAAATGCAATGAATGAACTAAGGGCAAATATTTTAGAAGCAAAAATAATTGATTCTATTTTAGAAAAGATAACTTTAACTGAAGTGAAAACTAATATAGACGATTTTAACAAGATTTATAAGTAATTTTTTTTAGTAAAATTGGTTAATATTGTGTTGGCCCTTTAAGCCAACACTTTTTATGTTTTTTAATGTTTATTTTTGGAATGAATATTTGTAATTATTAGTAATGTTTTATATTTTTTAAATAAATAGGTTAATTTACTTTTTTAGTGTTTACAAAATTATTTAGTTTTTTTATAGTTTACGTTTTGACGTTGATTAATTTTGCTTTTATTTTACTACCTTTTAGTCCGTTATTACTGTTCAACAACAAAGTCATTAATAGAAATTTTATTTCGGTTTTCTACTTGTTTATTTTTATAGCTAGTTTATTAATGCTAATCCTTTTAATCATGAATTATGTATTTGATGTTACTGTTAAAAAATGCAAAAAGATGCACATCAATTGTTATAATCATAAAGAAAAATTTAAAAAACTGCTTGCTGTATTTGATGATGAAAAAATTATTTTTAAGATAGACAATGTTTGTTTACTAATAGAAGATACAAGTATAATAAATGCCTATGCTGTTGGTGGATTCAGAGAAAATTGTATAATTTTGACAACCGGAATCATGGAATTATGTAGAAAACATAGTAATAATGAAATTGAATACTATAGGTTACTCTCTTGTGTAATTGGACATGAATTATCACATATAATAAATAAAGATTTTTTTCCAAGTTTGCTAATTACAATAAACGAAAAAGTAAATAAAGTAATGTCTTTTATTATTTTTATTGTATTAAACATCTTGTCAAAAATTGCTAGTTTTATCCCGGTTATTGGACCAATATTTTCTAATCTGTTTATAAGAACGTATTCTTTTGTAAAATATCTTATGGGTTTTTTCTATAATTTTATTTTTATACCAGTTTATCATTTTATTCAATTACAAATAAGCAAAAGTATAGAATATAGAGCTGATGAACAAGGAGCAAAGTATTGTGGCGGCTGTGCCATGAGTAAAGCTTTATCACTTCTTGGTAAAAATGGATTTTTTAGTATTTTTTCAACACATCCAAGAACTATATGCAGAATAAAAAAAGTAAGATTGGTTAAACAATGTAATGACTACATAGAACCCGTATGTTTTGCAAATGTATCAATAATATTTTCATTTTTAATGTTATTATACTTTATAATGATTTCATACAGGTCTTTAAACTTTACAGACTTTTACCTGCTTTGTGATTTATTGAGCTCTTTGATTAGAAAGGTAAAATTGATGTACAATATGTATGTTGGATGGTTAATAAATTAATTGTTATTATTTTTATATTTAAATTGTTTTTAAAGTTAAAATAACCTATTGACTTATTGTTAATATTTCTTAATTGCCTATACCGAATTTAATGACTTTTTATTGTATGGCGTATTATGGGAATGTGTTTTTTAGATTTAGTATAAAATTATTAAAATTCTTGTTTGTGACAGTTATTGTGATGTTGTTAATTTTAAAACGATCATTAGCTAGTAACATAGATGCTGTACACAATATAAACAGTAAACTATCAGATGAACAGCTTTATGAAGGTACCCTATATCATCTAGATATGAAAGAGATGGCCGATTTATCAGAAAAAAATAGATCTTTAGGATTAAAAAACTATAAAAGAGTAAACGTTGGTGGACATTTTGTTACAAAATCTACTGATGATAAAAGCGTATTTGATTCTGTAACAAGAAGTAATGGTGCTAGTGCGCAGTATATAAATACATGTCTTTTAAACTCAACCGACAATTTTTTTTATTTAAATACAATTGGTACGGACAGTAACGACAATATTGTATATAGTGATTTTTCAAAAAAACTTCACAGTAGTAAGGATATAAGATTGTTCTATTATACGTTGGAATTATATGAGATTGGTAAATATAACAAAGTTACATATGAATATAATAATAATGAAGAGTCGTTAGATGATCGTTTGAACGATTTTATAAACAATGTGATAATGACTAATGATAGTGATATTATTTTGAAAAATGGTGTAAGTGCAAATGACTACATAAAATCTTTTGAACAGCTTTTTATATCTTACGGACTGGATGATCCTAATAGGCCAATAACTCAAGATGAGTTTAAGGTATATATGTACAAATTGTTTACAGACATAAAAAATGATCTAGGATTGGCTGGTGAATTTGATCCATCTGTTGATACTCCACATCTAGTTGATGTGCTAGGAAGCAATAGTTCTGATGAAATAGAATTAACTGACGTCAAAGAAAAACTTCCAGAAATAGAAGATAATTTTGAAGATATTAATGATAATAGTGAAGATGATGTTAATGATAATAGTGAGGATAATAGTAGGGATAATATTGATGATAATATTGATGAGAACAGTGAAAATGATACCGAGAAAAATAAGGATATTGTTAAAGTCATCGAAATTGGGGCTATAAAAAGTATCTATGAGATAACAAGGAAGACACCAAATAGTTTTTATTATTTAGATAATATAAAGCAAAAGGGATTATATGCTACATTAGATTATGCTAATGGTAAGAACTACATTAATAATGTGAATCTATCTGTTGGTTATGAATATAGCATGAATGATAGTAATATATTTTTTTATGGAACAAATTTCGGTGCAGAAAGTGCAGAATTGAAATATGGTGATAGAATTAAAACAGTGTATAGTCTAAGTACAATTGATTATGTGAAACTAGACACCAATGTGCTATCAATGGATTCGGGAATTTTTATTGAAGATTTTTTTGATAAAAATGTAATGGATTCTTTCAAAAAATACAAAAACAATTACAAGATTGGTTATTTTATAGGATTGAATAAAAAGATGGGCAGTGATAAGAATTTTTTAAAAATTTCTTCAAGATTGTTTGATACTCGTGTAAAAGTAGGGGAGATGCGTTCCTTCATAAACGGTGAGTTCGATAATTCATTATTATACCGTAATTTATATGTGGAAAATGTAGTTGAATTGAATATAAAATATCTAGATAATCGTGATTTTAATTTTATTCCATCGATTAAATATATAGTTAATGCTAATAACAAAAAAAAGACTACATACATAACGTTAAATAACGATAAAAATAATATAGAAATTAAAAATAAAGATGAATTTTATATATCATTAGTAAATAAAATGGCTATATTAAATAGTAGTATATTTGTAATTGGATTAGATTTGTCTAAAGTGAACTATGATCTGTATGTAAGATTTGCGAAAAACTTTTAATAAATTTTTATTGATCTATAAAACAATAAGGTATTATTAACAATGTTGGACGGACGATTAGCTTAGTTGATTGATGTATCATCTGCCTGTTACGCAGAAGGTTGCGCGTTTAAGTTGTACAGCTTGCGCTATTTAGTTGTCCGTCTGGTGCAACCTTTTCTTGTACATTTCATGTTGCTTTGTGTATAATAATGTATAATTGTTGTTCTTTTTAACTGTTTATTACGAAAGTAAAAAATAATTAAAAGAATTTATGAGTATACAAGGTACAAGATCTCTGAATTCAGTGCGCGCTGTTTACAAAATTTGATTTTCTACCATCTGTTAAATTAGTTATTTAATCGTTATTTGAAAGCAATAGATTTAGTTCAGAGACTTAATACCTCGAGAAGAATTAAATTAAAAAATAATAGTTTCAACAACTTTCAAGTACCCTATCGCCAGCGGAGCTGGCACTTTCCCTCAAGGAGGGAAAGGATTTAGTGAGAGTTTTTCTTAACTATTTGTGATAAAAATATTTATTTTTTGTTAAAATTTGAGTCTGTATAAATAATTTTAACTAATTAAGCTGGTATTTATGAGTACCGGCTTAAATTATTTGAAAATTATACTGACAATAGTGATGAAGTGGAATAATCCAACACTTCATGAAACTGTCATTCTTTACAAGGAATATATGATAAAATTATATTGAATAATAGTCATATTTATTGTAAAATAATGTTAACAAAATTTGATTTTTTAGTATATATTGTTTAAACTCACTATTGGTTGGCAGTGTTTGGTCACACTAATAAACCAGTTTATTGCAATCAGATACGATTTTATGACTATGCCAGGAATCTATCTGAATAGTGTATGTCGATAGCATATTTAATAGGATAGACATTGCGTTTGTTGATGTGACCAAATTCCTGACACCATTTATTGAATAATAAATGGTCTCTATGAAAGGTAGTATTGTGTACTTTTATAACAAGAACTGTATTGATGATAACAATGAGAGTATTGTTGTAGTTACCGAAAACAACTCAGTATTTTTGAGATGTTTTGATAAATTGAATAATAATTATGTGAGTGTAAAGGTATCTGATTATAAAAATATTTTGAGAATTTTATCTATTCTTGGATACGATATTGTGGAATGATTTTATTTTCTTTGTTAATATTTTTGATAATATCGAATAAATTATAAAATGACAGTATTATACCCATAATTACTGTAAAAATAAAAACAATGTTGCTATTGATCACGTATTTTTTTACAAAATATCCTATAGTAATGAATAAAAATATATTCAATACAAGAACCCATCCAATAGAGATTGCTCTTAAATTGTAGTTATTAAATCTGTTTTTACTATTCTTTCTTTTAATTTCTGCATTTATTTTAATCTTCAATTTTTTATCTAAATCTGTTAGCATATACTTTTATATTCCATGATTTTTTTTAGAATTGAAAGTTCCATTTTTCTTAAGTTTTCACTAATTTTATTGTCAATATTTATTAGTTCATCAGATTTTTTTGATACTTCGTTTAAATTATCTTTTATCTCTTTTAGAGATTTTCCTGTTATAATATGAAAAGTTGAAATTTCTATGTTTCTTCCAATTTTTGTTATTATGCCTTGATTTGTGGCTAGAAAATTCGTATTTCCAGTATTATCAATATAACACATTATACAATCATCAAATGATGATATATAATCGACATGTTTTGGTAATATGGAAAAGCTTCCTTCTTTACCATTTAATGTGATTTTTAGAATTTCACTTTCCAGAAACAGTTTTTCGGGTGTATAAATTCTTAAATTTAGAATATTCATTATTTTTTACATATCTTAAAAGTGAATTCATGCGGTATTATAATAATCTCGATACCGCATTTATTCTTAAAATTATTTTATTTCGAATATTTTTGTCTTTAAAGCTACATCTTTTGCTATTTCTAATTCACCTTCTGATTCAGAATGAATTGTATATAGTCTTTCGCCTTTTTTAACTTTCTCGTTAAGGTGTTTGTGTAAATATACACCTGCAGCTGGTTTTAATGGTGAACCTGCAAGTTTTGCTATACCGGCAAATGCTTTGTTATCTATTTCAGAAACAGTTCCATCTTTTTCTGCAAGTACATCATAAGTATATTTTGCAACAGGAATTTCTTTAAGTCCGCCCTGTGCTTCACAAATCATTTTGAATCTGTTCCATGCTCTACCACTTTCAAGGATTTCTCTTGCTATTTTTTCACCTTCGCCTTTTTTAACTTCTGGTGAAAATTCTAGAATGATTCCTGATAAATGAATTGCTTTTTCTTTCAAATCCTCAAGACCTTCAGCTTTATTTTGTAATACATTAGCAACATCTTGTGCCTCTAATGCTGGACCAACACCTCTACCAACTGGTTGTGAACCATCACTTATATTAACAAAAACTTTTACACCAAGTTTTTCACCTAATTTTTCAAAATCTTTCTTTAAGCCTTGTGCTGTTTCTAATGTTTTTGTTTTTGCTGTTTTTCCGTATGGAACATCTATTAGAATGCAATTTGATCCTGCGGCAACTTTTTTTGATAAAATAGAAGCAAGCATTTGTCCTCTACTATCAAGATTTAAATCTTTTTTAACCTTAATAATTATGTCGTCTGATGGATTTAAATCAACACCTCCACCCCAAACTACACAACCATTAACCTTTTCAACAATTTTTTTAACTTCTGATGTTTTTATATCAACGTTTGTAAACACGTTCATAACTTCAGCGGTTCCTGATGCTGATGTAATTGCACTTGATGATGTTTTTGGAATATGTAAACCAAATTCTGCAATTATAGGTATAGCTATTATAGTTGTTCTATTTCCTGGAATACCACCTATACAATGTTTATCAACAACTATATCATAATCCCATTTTATGGTTTCGCCTGTTCCTATCATAGCTTTTGCTAAATATGAAATTTCATCATCAGACAAGTTTTCACCTTCAGTTGCTGAACATAAACAAGCCATATGCATATCTGTATATTTTCCTGCAACAACATCGCTTATAATGTCAAATACACCTTGTTCTGTGAATGGAATACCTCTTAATTTTTTTCTAACAATTGAAAATGATGCTGGTTCATCCATATATGTTATATCAAAATCATCATTATGATTTTTTATTTTTTTATAAACAGATTTTGAAACACCAATTTCATCATCTTTTAAATTATTTTCATCCAAAATGCTTAGTGTGGCGTATATTGTTTCATTTTTACTTTTAAGAACAACTCTGTTTAAAGCAATGAAACCTTCTTTTTTTACAATACTAGAATTTGCATTGAGAAACACCATTGGTTCTCTTCCGCAATCAATGTTCATATTTTTTAATTTCATATTAAACTATATTAATTATTAGTTGTTAATAAATCTCTTTAATTATAATTTTATGGTTTCTAAATAATCTGGAACATGGCTATCCCACTTTAATTCTTCTCTTATTGTATTAGCAAAAGAATTAGCTGATTCTTCTTCACCGTGTGTAATAAAAATTCTTTTTGGTGCTGTTTTAAAGCAGCTTAACCAAGATAATAGTTCATCCTTATCGGCATGTGCTGATACATTGTCTAAACTATAAACTTCTGCTTTTACCCTTACGGTTTCACCATGAATTTTTAATTCTTTTTTACCATCAACTAAATATCTTCCTCTTGTACCTTGTGCTTGGAATCCGGCAATAACTATCGAATTTTTATTGTCTGGTGCATAATGTGCTAAATGATGTAAGATCCTACCACCAGTAGCCATTCCACTCGCCGATATAATCACGGAAGGAAAATGATAATCAAAAATTCTCTTAGATTGTTCTACTGTTGTAGTAAATCTTGTATCGTCATAAATTTCAAAACATTCTTTTTCTGATAATTTATGTTGATTAGCAAAATCATCTAGTAAATGTGTAACTTTTATTGACATTGGACTATCAACAAATACTGGAATTGAAGCAATTTTCCTTTCTTTTTTTAGTTGGTGTATATATAACAATAATGTTTGGCATCTACCAACAGCGAAAGCCGGTATAATTACAGAACCGCCTCTTTTTACTGTTTTATTTATAATTTCCGCTAATTCTTCTTTTGGATCTACATTTTTATGAGTTCTATTTCCATATGTTGATTCACATATGATATAATCGGCTTCTTTCATTTCTGTAGGATCAAACAAAATTGAATCATTTTTTCTTCCTAAATCACCAGAGAATACGATTTTTTTATTTCCTAAATTAACAGTTACAATTCCTGCTCCTAAAATATGGCCCGCATTTTGAATTTTAAAAGATACATCATCACCTAGATCGATTGTTTCATCATATTTTATATATTTGAAGCTTTTTAATGAATTAACTGCATCTTCTTGTGTATACAATGGTTCAGCATCATATAATTTATTTAAATTATGTTTCGTTGCAAACTTAAAATCTTCTTCTTGTAAATAACCAGAATCTGGCAATATAACTTTCGCTAATTCATATGTTGCATGAGTTGAGTAAATTTTTCCTTTGAATCCATTTTTTACAATTAGTGGTATATAACCGGTATGATCTAAATGAGCATGAGTTAAGATTATTGCATCAAGATTTGCTGGAAATATCGGTAGTGACATTCTATTTCTATCTCTGTCATCTTTTGAACCCTGAAATAATCCACAATCTATCAAAATTTTTTTATTTTTGTATTCTAATAAATATTTTGAACCAGTAACAGTTTTTGTTGCGCCAAGAAAAGTTATTTGTGGAGTTTCAGTAAAATCTTTTTTTGCTTTACCTCTAAAAAATGCATTTTTGCATAAATTAAAAATATTCTTAACCTTTTTTAACTCATCATATGATTTTTTTAAATAATTTGTCATTAGTTACCTCTTTATTTTAAATATTGTGGGAAAAATATAATTAGAATTCCGATTAATATCATAACACTACCACCTATCAAGGTAGAATATTTTTCATATTTATCTCCAGCATACTTATTTATAGCAAAAACAGCAAAACTGAAAACTATAATATCATCAAGCATGTATAAAACTGTATAGAAAAATATATAAGAATAGTATGCCAAAAATGATAATTTTGCTTGTGTTAATATGTATGTATACGTTGCGGGTAAAGCAGCTGAGCATAAAAATTCTATTGAATTAACAACAAAAGCCAATGCGATTATTGATAACAGAACTATCGGAGATAGCTTTTGCCCAATTAATTCTTTTATTTTATTCATTGATTTTTGTCTTGTTTGATTATTTGACAATTTGCATTGAATATAACCTCTAGTTTTTATAAATTCATAAACGGAAGTTATTCCATAATATAATGCAACTAAACCAATTATTAAACTTAAAATGTATATAAAACCGACTAATAAAAATACATTTAACCATGCCGTCATGAATAAGTAATAGAGTATTCCTGATGACAAAACAAATGTTCCAACTAATATTACTAGTTTACTTTTACTTTTCAATGTAACTGTGATCGATATTAAGTATACTAATACCCACATTGCACATGGATTAAAGCCATCGGCTAGACCCATTATTATTGTTAAAACTGGTAATGATAGTTTTGATAAGTCTATTTCACCAAAAATTGGTAATTTTATTTTTGTTTTTCTTTCTTTTTTTGTTACTGTGTTATTCCTTTCAATAAAATCTATAAATTCTTTGTGTCCTTCTTCTGTATTATTAAAACCAATTTGATAATCATTTTTTGAAACAATGAATGGTGTTCCTATTTGACTTAATGGGATTTTATTGATTGCTGTATATTTGAATAAAAGGTCACTATATTTTTTTTGCGTTATGTCATATAGAACAAACTTATATTTTTCTGAATCAATAGTCTTTACGTACTCTTTTAGTTCATTACACATGTGACAGGATGGTTGCACAAAAATTATGACATTTTCATCGCCGTCAAAAATGTTCTTATCGATACTAAAATCTCCACGATTCGTGATTTTCACAAAAAACAACAAAACCAAAACAATCAGTACAAACGTATTGAATTTGTTATCTTTTATTTTTCCAATAATACCCTTACATAGTAGTCCTATATTCATTTGCTATATAGTTCCTTAGTTAGACGAACAAAGTATATAAATGTAATTAATAAAATCAAGTGTAGTTTTATAAGTGTTTAAATATTAGAAAATTTTAAATATCTGAGTTCTTTAAGTGTTTAAAATTCTGATCACATAAAACTGACTTAACTTATGATTCCATGTAGTGTTTGCTAGTTATTATTAATAACTACATTTGAATTAGAATTGTTTAGAATCAAATCTTGTTCTTGAATTACAATGACTAAGTATATCTTTTTTTATTTATTACAATAATTATTTGATTTAGTAGAATGTAATATTAATATTATTTATGCAAATTATAATTATTAAGATAATTAATGAAGATAAATGTAGCATTAGCTTGTAATAACAATTTTGCTTATTATTGTGCTGAAACAATTGTATCATTGTTAGTTAATACAAATAAAGACATTTTTTATAATTTTTATATTATAGAGGATAGTTTGTCCGATGAATATAAGAATAGGATTTTGAGGCTAAAAGATATAAAAAATTGTAGCATAGAATTTTTAAAAATAGATGGCGATAATGAAATTTTAATAAATCCGATGAACTCTAGATTAAAATTAGCATCTTTGTTACCCAATGTTGATAAAATAATTTATACAGACTGTGACGTTACATTTTTAGATGATTTAAGTGAGATATGGCTTGAAGATTTTGATGAATATTATACTGGAAATATGATTGAATACAGGTTTAATCTAGAAAGAAATCAAGAGTATTTTGATTACTTAACCAAAGAAGATAAAGAAAAGTATAATATAAAAAATCATAGTTTTCATTTTAATTCTGGTTTTATGGTCATGAATTTGAAAAAAATTAGAGAAGATCATATAGAGCAAGAGTTAGTTAATTTTTTAAACAAATATAAAGATAAATCTAAAACTCTTGATCAGGATGCTGTAAATGTAGTTTTATACAATAAAATAAAACCCGTAAGTATCAGGTGGAGTTTAATTGTATCATATTACTTGTCAAAAAAAATAAGAATTAATGATAAAGAGTTAATAAAGGACTATAAATATAGCCTAAAACATCCTAAATGTGTGCATTTTGTAGCTGATAAAAAACCTGATAAGATTTATATATCGATTTTTCATCCATTTTCATTTAGAAAATTAAATTATTATAAAAGGTTATTTTGGAAATATGTCAATTTTACAGATTGGAAAGGTGAAAAAACTTATAAGGAAATCTATAAATTTCCGTTAAATCTTTTTAAGAATTGTTAATGCGAAAAACAGTTTATTTGTATTTTTTTGTTTTATTTTTTCATATTTTTCTGAACTTAATATACCAAAATTTAGTTTACTTGAATAGTAATTTATTTTAAGCTGTTTTTCTTGTATTGTTTGGATAATTAAAAAATATTGGTATTGACAATAAGTACTTTAGTTTTTAATAAAGATCAAATATACTTTTCCATTTTTTGAAAGCAATGAGACCTATACTGAGCATAATACAGCAGAATTTTATAATATTGAGTATTATTAAAATGCTATTAATACTAGTCATATGTTTTGTACTAAATTATATTATAAATAATATTACAGGTTTTTTATACAAAAAATTTAGAAATACGAGATATCTAGTTGATGATGTGTTTATAATTACAATTAGAAAACCAATCATATTCTTAATGTGGTCATATGGTGTGTTATGCTGCTTTAGTGTTGTACAGAAAAGAATCAATTATAACCTGTACAACGTACTTTATAAATTAAAATTTCTAGTGTTGATGTATTGTTTATCATTATTTGTTATAAGTTTTATAAATAGGTATTCCGAAAAGATAGTATTCAAGAAAAAGAAAGAAGGAAAAAGGATAGATTATGGTCTAATAGAGTTTTTAAGAAAGGTTGTGTTAATAGTATCTTTAACAATTATAATTATATTTGGCTTGGAATATATTGGTGTTAATGTAAAAGGATTAATGGCGTTGGGTGGTATAGGTGGTATAGCAGTTGGTTTTGCGTCAAAAGACTTATTGTCTAATTTATTTGGTGGATTATCTATTTTTTTAGATAAACCGTTTACAGTAGGTGATTGGATCTCGTCTCCGGATAAAAGTATAGAAGGTGTTGTTGAAAATATAGGATGGAGAGAAACAAAAATCATGTCGTTTTCGAATTATCCAATTTATCTACCCAATTTTATATTTTCAGGAATAATCATAGAAAATAAAGGTAGAATGAAGTCTAGGCTGATAAGTGAGAAATTTCCAATAAGGTTTGTTGATTTTAGTAAAGTAAAGAAAGTAACAAATGATGTTAGAGATATGTTAGAGAGCAATCCGTTGGTAGATGATTCTTCTGTAAAAGTTGTTAATTTGAGTAGGATAAATGGTAACTCCCTAGAAATACTATTACATGTATTCTCTAATGCGATTTCTTTTGAGGATTTCTCCATGATAAAAGAAGAAATTTTGTTAAGTGTATTAGAAATTTTTGAAAAGAATGATGTGAAGTTAGAAAAGAGGATTTTTACAAATAACAGTCAAGATTGATTTGTATTTTTCTCAATTTTAAGTAATATTTTGTAATAAAAACTTTGTTGAAACAATAGAACAAATATTGGATTATATTATACATTAAATAATGCGATCAAATTATGAGATTGACGATTGTTGACGACAAAAGTTTCATTAATATGGATAATAATGATATACATGCTAGTTCTGTTATAGAAAATGGTGCTAGAATTGGTAGAAATGTTAAAATTGGTGCGTTCTGTTATATTGGAAAGGATGTTGAGATAGGTGATAATTGTGAAATTAAGTCACATGTTGTTATAGAAGGAAGAACTAAGATTGGCTGTGGTAATAAAATATATTCGTTTGCAGTTATAGGACAAGATCCACAAGATTTGAAATATAACGGTGAAGAATCAACAATAGAAATTGGTGAAAACAATAGAATAAGGGAGCATTGTACAATACATCCTGGTACGAAAGGTGACAGGATGAAAACAACGATTGGTAATGGAAATTTATTAATGGTTAATACACATATTGCACATGATTGTGTTATAGGGAGTAATTGTGTGCTGGCAAATAATGTTACACTTGCCGGTCATGTTCATATTGGAAACAATGCGGTTCTTGGTGGTTTATCCGCCGTTCATCAATTTGTGCGCATTGGTGAACATGCTATGATTGGTGGAATGACTGGGGTTACAAAAGATGTTATTCCGTACGGAACTGTTGTTGAAGAAAGAGATGCAAAATTGCAATCATTAAACTTAATAGGTTTAACTAGAAGAAATTTTGACAAAGATGAAATAAATAGTTTGAGACATTTTTATAAAGATGTTTTTGAAGCAGAAACTGGAAATATTAGTGAATTAGTTGAAATGGCGAAAGATAAATATAAAAATTCAAAACTTGTGCAGAATGTTGTTTCGTTTTTAGAATTTAATTCAAAAAGAGGTTTTCACACAGCAAAATAAAATGGAAAAAATTGGTCTTGTAGCTGGAAGTGGAAACTTACCAATTGAGATTTCGAATTACTGTAATAACAATAACATTGATCTGTTTGTAGTAGTTTTAAAGGGTTTTGGTGATAAGTTAAAGTATGAAAATTGTATAGAACTAAGTTTTGGACAAGTTGGTAAGGCAATAGACTTTTTTAGAAGGAATCGTGTTAACAATATAGTTTTCGCCGGTAGTGTAAAAAAACCTAGCCTATTCGGAATGAAAATAGATTGGAAGGGATTTAAACTATTAAAATCGATTTTGTCAAATAAAATTTTGGGTGATAATTCGATACTTGAGACTGTTGTAAAATTTTTTGAATCATACGGGATTAATGTTATAGAAGTAGATAAAATTATTGATAACGTTAAGTTTGAAATCGGTTTTAATTCAAGTATTACCTGTAGAGATTACTTTGATGACATGGAGATTGGTAAAAACGTTATAGAAAGACTTAGTAATTTGGATATAGGCCAGTCTGTTGTTGTTCAACAAAGAAGTGTTGTTGGTATTGAGTGTTTCGAAGGTACTGAGAAATTAATAAAAAGGTGTTCAGAGTTAAAGTTTAATGCTGGCAGAAAACCAATATTAGTTAAGATGAAAAAAAACAATCAAACGAGAAAAGCTGATTTACCAACAATAGGTCCTGATACAATTGAACAACTATACAATGCTGGTTTTGCCGGCATAGCTATAGATTCAAATAATTGTTTGGTTGTTTCCATTGAAAAAACATTGGACTTATCAAATAAATATGGTATATTTATATATGGGTTTTAGAATTTCGGAACTAAACACAATTTTGTAGATCTAAAAGTATTTAATAAAAATGTCTGTTAGTATTTGTTTTCTACTAATTTGCTAATATTATCGATAGACCGATCCATTTTTAAATAATATTTGTTTTCCGTGTGGCATTAATGTACTTTTTATGAAAATTTAGCAAATTGCTCCGTTATTTGGTTTATTGATATGTTTACAATAACCAGTTGTACCAACCAGATGAGTTGTAACATTTACTATTCTATAACTTTGCTCAATAAGATGGACGCCAGGTGGCGCGAGTGACGCGACTTGAACGCGCGACCTTCTGCGTGACAGGCAGACGCTCTAACCAGCTGAGCTACACCCGCATGGTGGACGATACAAGACTCGAACTTGTGACCCTCTGCTTGTAAGGCAGATGCTCTAACCAACTGAGCTAATCGTCCATCCGATATATCAGATAATATTTTATATTTTTTATAAGTCAATAAAATTTATTAAAAGTTTTTTATAAACCTCATGTAAAATTCATAATTTCCTTTGAATATATCTAAATTGCATATGAATATATCATCATCAATCATTACAATTTTATTTGTTAATGATAGTTTATTTTTTTATTTTTAATCATTCAATTTATGTATCTCTATTCTTGTTATCTAAGTTAATAATATATTTATTGATGAAATGAGATTGAAATCATGATTGTCTAGATATTTTATATCAAGTTCTATTACGTTTTTGCATACAAATTACTGTATAAACAGCATGTTGTTAAATCTTTAATCCACAAATATACGTATATTGTTTACCTTTATATGTGTATTGAACAGCCTGGATGAAATTTAGAAAATTTTATAGCTGCTATCAACTAAATTAATTTTTTTGTTTAAATCAACAAATTAACCTATTTTATAATTATTGTTGTCTTTTTTAAAATTTTTTACATTCCTGCTAAAAAATTGTTAGCAGAAACTTCTAAATTCATCGATAATATATTTTGTTTTAATTTTATGTAACTAATTGTGCTTAAATTGTTTACTATTTTACTTTTATCGTTATATTTTGGTTTTACATTCCCCTATATTAAAATTTACTCCATGAAAAATGTATTACCGTTGTTAATATGCTCGTAACCAATAGAAAATTTATTTTTCTATTGACACTACTCTTCCTGTTTCCGTAATCTAATGTTGTGTAAAATCCTGTGTTATTTGGATTGTCTAAATGATAAAAAACTATTTAATGTCCTATTTGCTGCTTCATAAATATTTTTTATAGCTTCCAATTGTAAAATTTTACTAATATTTTTAAAAATGTCTTCAGCCTTTAAAAATTTTTTTTAATAGCGATTAACTTATTTTTATTTGATTCATAATCTCCTAGTACTTAAAATATCACTGAATTGATCAAACTCATCTGTCGTTTCCTAATGTTTTTTAATATCTGTAAACAACTTATACATTAATACCTTAAATTCATCTTGAGTTATTGCTTTATTTGGATTAGTTGGCCCGATGATATAAATAATTACTTGAAAGACTTTATGAAATCATCTGTATCTATAGTGATATTCGGAATTGTATTACCTTCATTCATTATTTCCGTATTAATTGAATTATTCAAGCTATCATTTAATAACATCTCTTTTTTATTGTTATACTAACCTGTAGTTTTATTGTATTTACCAAGTTCATATAACTCCATATGTAAAAAAGTCTTATATTTTTACTACTGTGAAGCTTTTTAGAAAAATCGCTATATGCTATATATAATGTTATTATTATCATCTATACCAATTGTATTTAGATAAAAAAAGTTATCAGTTGAGTTTAAGATTCATGTATTTATATACTGTTGGTTGGTACCATTGCTTTCGGTTGCTGAATCATAGACTATGTTGTCATCAGACTTGATAAAAAAGTGTCCATTTGTATTCATCTAATTATAAACATTTAATCCTAACGGTTTTCTTTGTCCGACAATCTATGATCTCTTATATTCGTAATGTTTGTACTAATAGCAAATGTTGGTCTTAAACTCATAACAATTAGATCCAATACAACCGACATAAATATTACTGCCTTTATGTCAGTATTAATTACCGCATTTTTGTATGACTTCATTGGACACAAAATTTGTACAACGAACAGCATGTAATTAGGATGTTTCAACTGTAAGTTAACAAAAATTTGAAAGCTAACGTGTTTGCGTAATCAATCTAAACTTAGGTAGAACCGTAATTTGGTTTATATAAAGCAGTATAACACCTGCATTATTTTTCTATGCTTTTCAAATTTTTAAATTTTTTGTTTAATCTCAATAAAACACTTTTTGTTATATCGTCACGTGTGTCATAATATAAAAGTGTTTCTGCGTTTATAACCTTGTTATATTTCGAAAACTCTTCCTCTTTTAACATATCACTGATAATAACATTCAACTCATTTGAAACCTTTGTCAATATATTAGTCATTTTTTGTTGGAGTTTTGTTTCTGTATCTTTTACTTCAGTTTGAAAATCCATGATTTTTTTCTGAAATATCTCTACTTCCTTTTGTATGTCTGCTTGAGATAGAATACTTGAACGTGCTGAAATACTATCTCTTTCTTTAGTCAGAGTAGCTTCTCTCTCAGTAAACTTCTTTTGATAATCATCTTTTTCTTTGTTTAAGGACTTTGTTGCATCAACTATAACTAATGAATTATTCAATACCTCTTGTACATTTACAACGGCTATTGAACTGGCACTTGCATAGTTAAATGAAAGCAAAAACAATACAAATAATACAATTATTCTGTGCATAACCTACCTTATAAAATTAATACTAATGGATCAAATATATGATTCCATATACATCTTTTAATGCCTATTTTATCTATTTCAAGAAGAATATAATCAAATATATTAATAGCAATATTACCTATTTGTCATATTTATACTATAAACTACCTAAATCACCAAAGTTCTTCATTAAGTTTTTTACCTGATTTGAGTCCATTTTACCAAGCTTACAAGTTATATCTTTTACCATTTTAAACTTTTTTAACAAACTGTTAACATCTTGTATTGTTGTTCCAGAACCTTTCGCAATTCTAAATTTTCTTGATGAGTTTAAAATCTCCGGTTTTTCTCTTTCGATTACTGTCATAGAAGATATTATTGCTTCTTGTTTTCTAAATTCCTTATCACCAAATTCCTCATTATTTGCTATAATATCCTTAATTTTATTGGCCCCAGGCAAAAAACTCAAAACGTTCAATACACCGCCAAATTTTTTCAGTGATTTTAATTGTTTCAATAAGTCGTTTAAGTTGAAACTACCGTTTTTCAGCTTATTTTCTAATCTCTCTATTTCTTCTTTTTCTACTATTTCTTCGGCTTTTTCAACAAAAGTTACTATATCGCCCATGTCAAGCATTCTTGATGCAATCCTTTCTGGATGAAATATGTCAAGATCTTTTACCTTTTCGCCATTTGAAATATAACGTATAGGACAGCCGGTTGATAATTTCATACTTAGAGCGCAGCCGCCTCTACCATCACCGTCAATTCTTGTTAAAACTATACTATCAATTCCAACTTGTTCATTAAATTCTCTAGCTACATTAACTGAATCTTGTCCTAGTAATGAATCTGCAACTAGTACTGTTTCAGTTGGCTTCATTAAATCCTTTATTTGTTTCAGTTCCCCCATTAATGATCTATCTATGTGCAATCTACCAGCCGTGTCAAATATGATCACATCGTAATTATTTTTTAGCTCTAAAGCTCTTTTACAAATTTCAAGTGGCTTCTGATCTTCTATTATATTTAGTGAATCAATTGAATTTTGCTTAGCTAAAATTTCTAGTTGTTTTTGTGCTGCTGGTCTATATATGTCGAGTGAAACAAGTAATACTTTCTTATTGAACTTGTTTTTAAATCTTACAGCGAATTTGCCGGAGGTTGTAGTTTTTCCACTTCCCTGTAAACCTACCATCAATATTATTGTTGGTTGATTGCTTAAATCTATTTCTCCTAAATCTGTACCAAGTAACTTTATCAATTCATCATTAACGATTTTTACTATCATTTCGTCAGGTTTTACGTTTTTTATAACCTGTTGACCTATGGCTTTTTCTTTAACGTTTTTTATAAATTCCTTTATTATCGGCAGAGAAACATCAGCTTCTAGCAATGCTAACCTTATTTCTCTCATTGCACCATCAAGATCTTCTTCGTTTATTAGTCTTTTTCTTCTAATTTTATCCAAAATTCCATTAAAACTATTTGTGATTTTTTCAAACATACTAAAATTTACCTTTTCTTTTCATTTTTTTAAAATTAACATCAAACACGCTTTTATCTATTTTACCATTAAGCTCAATATTACTAAAGTTTACATAAATTCTATTTTTCATATCATCTTCAATACTTATACCAATAAGTTTTTCAATATTTTTATCAAAAACAAAAATTACATTTTTATCTTCTAATTCATTTATTTCTTTATTTTTAGTTGTTACATAAACTTTACCATCTTTTTTTTCTATGGAAACAACATCAAAACCTAATTCCCTTATACTATTTTTCTTTTTTAACAAAAATAAAAGCGGAGTTTTTTTAGATGGGATTGTGGTCAATTCATCCATTTCTATATCATAATAGTAAGTTGTTTTACCGTTTGTAATTAAGCTACTTCTAAACGGATTTATATAATCAAATTTTAATTTATCTGGCCTTGATATGTAAAATACACCTTCTGCGCTATCACCACCATCAGAAAATTGCAAAAAATTTGCTTTGTATGTATCCATACTAAATAAATATCTATTTACTTTATCCAAAATCTCATTATCACTAGCTTTTGCACTAACAATAAATAATACTAAAAAAATCAAAAAATTTCTAAAAATTTTCATATTATATTACTTTTTATCAATAATTCCCGTAGAACCAAAACCGCCTGTTCCTCTTTTTGTATCATTTAATTCAAATACTTCTTTTATCTCTACTTTTTCATATTTTGAAATTACCATTTGTGCAAGTCTCATACCATCAGTCACAACGAAATCATTTTTTCCAAAATTAGCTAAAATTATACAGATTTCACCCCTATAATCACTATCGAGTGTACCGGGTGAATTTAAAACGAACAAATTATTTTTTAAAGCAAGACCCGACCTTGATCTAATTTGCCCTTCATATCCTTCTGGCAATTCAAATGCTAGACCTGTTTTTATTAGTTTAACTTCTCCCGCTTTTACAACAACATCCTCATCTATTCTGGCTCTAAGATCAAATCCCGCACTACCTTCAGTTTCATATTTTGGCAGTGTCTCTATCTTACTATCTAATTTTTTTACTTTTATTTCCAACATTCAAAAATGTATAAAACTTTAATCATTTGTGTTGTTATAATAAATTATTGTTTTTTTTATTACAACAAATATAATTTCTGTTGATGATATGAATTATGTTTGATCTAATCCTTCCTTGCTTTGGAGGTGATAGGGTGTTTGAAAGTAATAGTATGTCATGCTGAATTTAATTCAGCATCCATAGAAACTGGATTCTGAATCAAGTTCAGAATGACGATTTCTTTTATAATTTAAGCTCCCCTTTTGTCCTTCGGACATTTTCCCATCAAAAAAGGGAAAGATTTTTTATGGTTATTATTCTCCAAATCCTTTCCCTCTTTGAAGAAAATTGCCCTGAAATGGCAATAGGGAGTTTAAAAATGTTATAAAATATGCCA
>CAKVBE010000004.1 GCA_934725005.1 uncultured Rickettsiales bacterium
CTTGTGAGCCATATTATACCAGTTAATATAAAAAATGATAACAAAAATGGTTTCAATAAACTATTAAATAAATACTTTTTATAAATTTTCAAAATTATATATTAAAATTTTTTTGGTTAGTATAATAATAATTGTTAAATTTTTTTAATAAATAACAATATTTAATTTTATTATTTATGTAATTTTGTTTCATTATAAATAATTTGATCTTATACCTAAGTTATAAACAAAAATCTAATATTAATAAAGTTTTACATAATATATTTATTATGCGTTAATGAGTCAATGTATTCTTTTCAAACCACAATAAATTATTAAATATTTAAGACATCTATAAATAAAAATAAAAATAGATAAATAAGGCTAAACTTTGAAAATTAAATAAAATTATTAACCATCATTGAATTTATTAATATTTGTTTTACCATTAGTCTTAATAACAAATATGTTTCACGTGGAACATTTATGAAAATAATTTCAATAGTAAATCAAAAGGGCGGTGTCGGAAAAACAACAACAGCAATAAATGTTGCTGGTACTTTAGCGGCGATTAATTATAAAGTTTTACTAATAGATTTTGATCCTCAGGGCAATTCCAGCTCAGGCGTTGGTTTTGATTATGTGAATAGAGAACTGAATATATATAATGTATTGAATGATAGTACATGTGTAAATGATTGTATACAAAAAACAAAAATACCAAACCTAGATGTAATTTTGGCAACAACTGACCTGGCGGTAGCAGAGATAGAATTGGCAAGTATTGAGGGGAGAGAATACATTTTGAGCAACGGTTTAAAAAATATAAAAGATAATTATGATTATATCTTTATAGATTGTCCACCATCCCTTGGAATGTTAACTATAAATGCTTTATGTGCTTCAAATGGTATAATTGTACCATTACAATGTGAATTTTTTGCCTTAGAGGGGTTGGCACATCTTTTGGACACGATAGATAGAATAAAAAATAACTATAATAGTTCTTTAAAAATTGACGGAATTATTTTAACAATGTATGATAAGAGAAATAAATTGACTGAAGATGTTGAAAAAGATGTTAGAAATTGCTTTGGGGACACTGTTTATAAAACAGTAATCCCTAGAAATATAAGGTTATCTGAAGCATCTTCACATGGTATTCCAGCAATATTGTACGATTCTAATTGTAGTGGATCAATTGCTTATATGAATTTAGTAAAGGAGATTATAAAGAATGATTGAAAATAACAGATTGGGAAAAGGCTTATCTTCATTGTTAGGTGAGAGAAAAAGTATAATTAATGATTCTAATAATGAGAATAATATAAAAGAGATTAATATTGACAACATAAAGCCTAATAAAAATCAACCAAGAAAGAATTTTGATCAAAATTCAATTGATGAATTAGCGCAGTCTATAAAAGAATATGGACTTTTGCAGCCAATAATTGTTAAAAAAATAGATAATTCAAATTTTGAATTAATTGCCGGTGAAAGAAGGTTAAAAGCTTGTAAAAAATTGAATTTTAGAACCATTCCGGCAATAGTTAAAAATTTTGATGAAGAAAAAAGCTTTAGTTTAAGTATAATAGAAAATATACAGAGAGAAGATTTGAATATAGTTGATGAGGCATTCGCATATAAAAACCTAATGGAATTTTGTAAATTAACACAAAATGATTTAGCTGACAAAGTTGGCAAGAGCCGAAGTCATGTGGCTAACATATTGAGGTTATTGAGTCTATCTGATAAAATATTGAGTTATTTAAAAGATGGAAAGATTGAAATGGGACATGCAAGAGCCTTAATAAATTTTGATAGGGCGGATGAAGTAATTGATTATATTGTTAATGAAAAGCTTACAGTAAGAGAAGTTGAAAAGCTAGTAAAGGATGAAATTATAATAAAACCAAAGGCAAAAGTTAATAATACAATCCCAGAATCATTTATGTCTAAAGAAAGTATTTTGAAAGAAAAGTTGGATGGTTTTAAGTTTAAGTTGAAAATGCAGAATAATAAGGAATCTGGAGATATTGTTTTAAGTTTCAAAAATATAGATGAATTAAATAAAATTATTGATAAGATTAATTAGTTATGCTTTTTTTAGACGATTTAAAAATAAATAAATCAAAAGTTTTCTTATTTGGAATAGATAGTGATTATAGTTGTTTTTTGATTAAATTATTTATAGAGAACGAGATAGAGATAAATTTATGGGATTCGGATGCTTGTTTATTAATAAATAGCAAAAATAAGGAAGAGTTTAAAAGTAAATATATAACATTTTTAAGTCCAGAAGAAGTAAGTTTAAATAATTATGACTATATAATTTTATCTAAGTGTATTAGTAGTAACTGTAGTTATTGTTTCCTTTTTAATAAGGAAGAAATTAAGGAAAAATTATATACTGATTTTGACATATTGCAAAAGGTTTATCCGGATGATAAATTTACAGGAATCTTTGGAAATTCTGGACATACTATAGTAAAAGGTATTTTAAAATATATGTCGAACGAGACAAGACTAGACTCTACTGATTCAAAAAAAATGTCAATTACAAACTTTCCAATTATAGTATCATTTGAAAAATTAAAATATATAAAAAATGTAAATTTTTCTACAATTATAATATATGAATACGATGAATGTTATTTTTCGGATAAGAATAACAGAAAATCTTTTGACAAACTGGTTTTAAACAACGATGAAGTAAAAGTAGTAATAAGTATTAATAATTCTGACCTCAAGTTATTATATGAATCTTTATATAATAACAAAGATTTTTCTGGCAAATTACTACCAATTTCGATATCTAAAATATTAGATAATGGCATATCTTATGTTAATGGTACGATATACGATTACTATGACAACAATACTAATTATGATGTGATGGAGAATGAGTTTATTGATAATGATTTCACAAAGTTGTCTGTTTTAATGGCTTATACTTATATAAGAAAAAATAATTTGTTTTTAAAGGACAAAAATCTAATGGAATGTTTATCTTTATACTCTGGAGAAGAAAATATTTTTGAGCATATAAAAAATGTGGAAAATGTGGGTATAGTGAACAACATTTTAGCGAACTCAAATTATTTGTTACAACTTCCATTTAAGACGTATAAGAACATATATACAATTTTATTTGTTAATGGTGCTGATTTTGATGAAAAGTTTTTCACTAGTAAATCTAAGATAGTTTTTTATGTAGATAAAAATAATCTATTGAATAATAAGTTTAAAAATGTTTTTTTAAATGGAAAAGAAGCTTTTGATAGATTATATTCACTATGCTTATTGGAGAAAAAAGAAGATAAGGTTATAATATTGTTAGCTACGACATGTATAAATAAAAATAGAATTCTTTTTAAAAATGATATAGATAGTATAAAAAATTTATTAAAGGAAATTGAATAGTTAAAAATATAAACAAGCTTGTTGACTATTTTTTTGTTAATTAATAAATATTACATATAGTTAATAAATTATTTAATTAAATGCCAAGTTTTGATGTTGTCTCAAAAATAGATTTTCAAGAAGTCGATAATGCAGTAAATAACACATTAAGAGAGATTGGAAGTAGGTATGATTTTAAGAGTGTTATTTGGTCAATAGAGTTAGATAAAAAAGAAAAAAAGATAGAGATTAATGCAGAGAGTGATTATTGTCTTGAGCAAATTCAAGCATCGATAAAAGGTGCGTTTGTAAAAAGAAAACTAGATCCTGTGGCTTTGGATTTTGGTACCGTTGAAAAGGCTGGTGGAAAAACACTGAGACAGATTATAAAAATAAAAGAAGGAATAGACCAGGATAATTCGAAAAAGATTACCAAGTTTTTTAAACAATCAAAATTAAAATTACAGGCAAGTATACAGGGTGATGAAGTGAGAATATCTGGAAAATCTAGAGATGATTTACAGCAAGGTATACAAGAAATAAAAAACCTTGGTTTAGAAATACCTTTACAATTTATAAATTTTAGAGACTAACTATGAGTAAAAAAGCATTTATTTTTCCTGGACAAGGAAGCCAGAGTATTGGAATGGCAAAAGAATTTTATGAAAATTTTGATGTAGCAAAAGAAGTTTTTGAAGAAGTTAATAGTACTTTAGGAAAAAATTTAACAAAAATAATGTTTGAAGGGCCTGAAGATTTATTAACTGATACGGAAAATGCTCAGCCAGCGATAATGACAGCATCTATTGCTATCTTAAGAGTTTTAGAAAAGGAGAGTGGAAAAAATATAGATGAATTATGTTCATTTGTAGCAGGGCATTCTCTAGGTGAATATACGGCTTTGTGTGCCTCTGAGAGTTTAAGTTTAGTTGATACAGCGAGATTATTGAAAGTAAGAGGAGAAGCTTTTGCTGAAGCTAGTAAAAAAAGTAGCGGAACAATGATGGCATTAGTTGGTGCGACTGTAGAGCAGGCTGAAGAAGTAGCTAAAAAGGCCAAAATTGAAGGAGAGATTTGCCAGATAGCAAATGATAACACTGTTGGACAAATCGTTTTAAGTGGAAATGTAAATTCAATGAATAAAGCAATAGAAATTGCTACAGAAATGAAAATAAAAAGAGCAATAGTGTTAAAAGTAGCCGGTGCTTTTCATTCTGAACTTATGTTGCCAGCTGTTGAAAAAATGAAAGAAATTTTGCAAAATGTTGTAATAAACGAACCAAAAGTAAAAGTCATAGCTAATTATACCGCTAATATTGAAGATAAAAATGATATAAAGAGTAATTTAATAAAACAAATTACTGGTACAGTAAAGTGGAGAGAAACTATGCTTTTATTAGAAAGATTAAGTTCTGATAATTTTGTCGAGGTAGGTTCTTCAAAAGTTTTAACAAATATGGTTTCAAAAACTTGTAAAGATATAAAGGTTACAACAATTAATTCTGTTGAGTCATTGAATGAATTTTTGAAAGACCTATAGTTATTAGTACATTTTTAGCATTTTAATTTATGTACCAAAGCCTTTCGGCTTTGAATTCATGAATTCTTGTATATGATTATTCTTAATGTCATATTGTTCTCTATCAAAAAAATGTAATATAGTGTACTGTTTTATATAGATTATGCTATTGAATCATGGTCATAAGATTGTTATTTGCGATGTTTATTTGTAAAGTACTCATATAGTATTGTGTAAGATGAACAGAATTGGGTTCTAAATTTATCCAGAACCCGAAGCGTTTATCATATTCTATTATTAATCTTCCTTTTTAGTGTAATTTCTGACTACCCTGAGTCGATACGTATGAGACTAAAACAACGACCTGCATTTTAAAGTTGTACTAAATAATAGTCAATAGCTTTAAAAAATATTTTTTATTTAGTGTTTTAATTTGATTTATATATGTTTTGAAAATTATAAAATATTTCTTGATTATAAAAATTACCAGTATTAAAATACTAAGGTGATAAGTCAAAATGGATCTGTAGCTCAGCGGTTAGAGCAGGATGCTCATAACGTCTTGGTCGTAGGTTCGATCCCTACCAGATCCACCATTATTAAATCATTCGTTCGTTAAGGTTAAAATGCCAAAATTGAAAACAAAGAGTATTTGTAAAGGAAAGTTTAAAATTACAGGTACTGGTAAATTGAAAATCAAGTCAATCGGTAAAAGACACGGTATGGCTAAAAAGAGCTCTAGACAAAATAGAGATAACGTTAAGTCTAAGATCTTAGATAAAACTGCTTCTAAAGTTGTTCTAAAGAAGTTCTTGAGTTATTTTAAAAAATTAAGAAAAACATTATAGGTAAACGGATATGACAAGATCAACGAATAATGTAGCATCAAGAGCTAGAAGGAATAAGGTTTTAAAGTTAGCAAAAGGTTTTAGAGGAAGATCCAAAAATTGTTACAGGATAGCTATAGAAAAAGTAGAAAAATCCTTGCAATATGCTTATAGAGATAGAAAAACAAAGAAAAGAGACTTCAGAGCACTTTGGATACAAAGAATTAATGCAGCTGTAAGGAACTATGGTGTTATCTATTCAGATTTTATGAATATGCTAAAAGCAAAGAATATAAAAATTGACAGAAAAATGCTATCAGAGATGGCTATCAGAGAACCACAGTCTTTTGAAAATTTGGTAAAATTTGTAAAAGCATAATAATTTGGTTGTAAAAAATTTTGTGGTAACGTTCTTGTGGCGTTACCACTTTTTATTTATTTATAAAAAATATTCAAAAAACAGTAGTAGCGGATACAAAAATTATTTAATTTGCCGATAAATTAAATTTTATTACTGATTTAAGTTCTTGTAACTTGTGCTGTTTAATGTGTGGATAAAATTAATTTAAATTTATATGCGATATAAGATAACAATAGAGTACGACGGAAGTTATTATTGTGGTTGGCAGAAACAGGATGGATTGATTTCAATACAAGAATCTATTGAGATTGCATTAAAAAATACAGTTGGTTACGATGTTAATGTATTTGGTTCTGGAAGAACTGATGCTGGTGTGCATGCCTTGAATCAAGTTGCACACTTCGATTTAAAGAATGAATTTAGTGAATATAAAATTGTTCAGGCTCTTAATTTTTACCTAAGAGAACAGACTACTAATAGATTTAATGATTGGAAAAAGATTGTAAAGAATTTTAAAATACAAAACAAACAGATGTTTTGTGATTTGGTACCATTCATTAAACAAGATATATCAATAAAGTCTTGTGAAATTGTTCCAGATGACTTTGATGCAAGGTTTTCAGCAATAGAAAGATCTTATAAATATTACATATATAATTCAAGGACACCGTCGTCGTTAATGCAAAATAGAGCTTGGTGGGTTGTAAAGGAATTAGACATAAAAAAAATGACAGAAGCTTCAAAATTCTTAATTGGTAAAATGGATTTTTCTAGTTTTAGAGCAGCAGAGTGTCAGGCAAAGAGTCCAATAAAAACAGTTAATTCATGTAATTTTTTAAAAAATGGTGATCTTGTAATTTTTAATATAAAGGCAAAATCATTTTTGCACCATATGGTTAGAAATATAATTGGAACTTTGAAAGATGTTGGTTCTGGTAAGATAACAACTGATGATTTTAAAAGGGTAATTGATTCAAAGGATAGAAGAGTTTCTGGTGTTACAGCCCCAGCGTATGGTCTATATTTAGATGAAATAAGATATTAATTTGGTTGTGTGTATGCCTGTGATCATTAACTGAGTAAAAAAGAGTAACTAGATACAAAATTGATCTAATTACTCCAAGGACTGATTGAAAATAGGTAAGATAAACCAAATTTCAATACGCATTCTATTTTACATCATATCAATTAATAGTCAACATGTTTTATAATTTTACCTAGAATTTTATTCTTATTTAGTCAACTTATGTCAAATATTTAAACAATTTTAATGATACTATCAAGCTATTTTATTTAATTATCTATCTTTACTATCTTTTGATTATACTTTGAGAATTTTGTATTCATTTTTGATCAAACTTTTTTAATGTGTTACACAACTGTGTAACACATAAAAATTATTTAGAATAGAACTCAACAACTAAACTGATATTCATTTCAACTGGGTAAGGAATATCTTCTAATTTTGGAACAGCTACAAATTTTACTGAAAAGTTTTGTGCATTTAATTCTAAATAAGAAGGAACCTCTCTTTCGATTTTTGAAATACTGTCTAGAACCATTGGAATGTTTTTAGCGTTTTCTCTAACTTCTACAACATCGCCTGGTTTTACTTGGTAAGAAGGAATGTTTATGACTTTACCATTAACTGTTACATGTTTATGGCTTACAAATTGTCTTGCAGCATAAACTGTTGGAACAAAATTTGCTCTATAAACAATGGCATCAAGTCTTCTTTCTAATAATCCAACAAACTCTTGAGCTGTATCACCTTTCATTCTTTTTGCTTCAAAGAACAAATTTTTAAATTGTTTTTCACCTATGTTTCCATAGTATTTTTTCAATTTTTGTTTAGCTCTTAACTGAGTACCATATGTGGTATCTCTCTTTAATCCAGTACCATGTTCACCTGGTCTGTAATTTCTTTTTGTAATAGGATCATTAGCTCTACCCCATAAGTTTACACCGAGTGCTCTACTTACTTTTTTCTTAGCATTAAGTCTTTTTGACATTTTCTAAATTTTTTTAATTAATATCTCTAATAATCAGCCGCATAGAGGTACCACTATAATAGCAATTGAATATAAAAAATCAACGAGAATTAATAATTTCTACTTCACTATGACTATTTAAATAGCTGATTTTTTAAAATTCTAATTCATCATTGTTTAATCCATTCTCTTCAAGGTCTATTTTTTCAACTGATTTTACTTCTGGTATGTATTCTTTTAATGTTTCTTCAACCATGCTTTTTAATGTTATAGCTGACAGAGGACAACCATGGCAAGCTCCAAGCAACTTAACTTTAACTGTACCATCATCTGTATAATCTACATATTCTATATTTCCACCATCCATAACTAATGCTGGTCTTATTTTTTCTTTTATGATTTTTTTTATTTCATTTATTATTTCGTCCTTTGACATCATGTTTATCTACCGTTTGTTATTTTTTCTATATATTTTTGCATCTTTTTTATAGCGTTAGTTTCTATTTGTCTAACTCTTTCTTGTGTTATATTATACTTATCACTTAAATCTTTCAATAGCAATGGTTTTTCTCTTAATCTTCTATTGATCAATATATCTCTTTCTCTGTTGTCTAATGTATTTTTTATTGCTTCTTTGACTAGTTCTGTTTGTTTTTCTCTTTCTCTTCTTCTGTCTATTGCAATATCTTGTGGTGTTATTTTTGCTGGCAATAGATCGCCAAATTCTTTATTGTCACTTTCATTATCATTTCTTATTGGATTATTTATAGAAATTTCTGAGTTGTGTATTCTTTTATCCATTTCTATAACTTCATCTTCTTTAACATTTAGATAATTTGCTATGTGTTTTACATCATCATCATTTAAATATTGTTGCGAATTGTTTTTTGAGGCTATAATTTTATTTTTTAATTTTCTCAAGTTAAAAAATAGTTTTCTTTGGTTTAATGTTGTTCCTATTTTTACAAGTGACCAGCTTTTAAGTATATATTCTTGCATACTCGCCATGATCCACCACATAGCATATGTAGTTAGTCTATAGCCTTTATCAACAGAGTACTCTTTTACGGCCTTCATTAAGCCTAAATTACCTTCTGATATTAAGTCCATTATCGGTATACCAAAATTTCTGTATTTAGTTGCTATCTTAACAACAAGTCTTAAGTGACTTGTTATTAACATTTTAGCCGCATTTACATCGCCAGCTTCTTTTAATTTTGCATACCTAAATTCTTCTTCCTCTGTTAAGATTGGAGCTTTGCTAATTTCTTCAATATATTTTTCTAAATTACTTCTATTTTGTTCTATTAACTTCATTATTATTCTTTAAAATATTCATCTATGGTAAAATACAACACCACTGCTATTCCAGCATATTGTCCATATCGTGTCCATATGTATGGACTAAAGCCGTAATACCCAAAATATAAGCCAAGTATCACTAGTGATAGAATCAATAAAATTAATGTTCCTTTATCTTTCATTTTGTTTTGCCTCCAGTGTTTTTTTGTAAATTTCCTTCCTATTAAATCCATATAAATCACTTAAAAGATTTGAACAATCTTTTGCGCTTAGGTATTTTAAATATGTATTAATTGTATCATAATCAATATTATTCTCAACAAGTTTAGTATTTTGAAATTTATCTATGATTATTACAATTTCACCTTTTAATCTTTCCTTATTATTACTGTAATAGTCAAGAATATTTTTTACATTATCTGTTTTTATGTCCTCATGAAGTTTTGTTATCTCTCTGGCAACACATATTTTCCTATTTTCATCTAAGCTCGTTATTATTTCTAGTGTAGATAATAATCTATTTGCTGTTTCATAACATATTGTTGTTGATTCATTTTTCAAAATATTTTGAATTTCCTTTGTTTTTTCTCCATTTTTTGAACTTAGAAATCCATAAAACAGAAATGTATCAGAGCCTATTCCTGACGCGCTTAATGCAGTTATGCTAGCTGATGCACCTGGTAATGGAATTACCTTTATATTTTGTTTTTTACACTCGTAAACTAATTTATATCCCGGATCTGAAATTAATGGCGTTCCAGCATCTGTAACTAATGCAACTGAGTTATTATTTAGTAAATTTATTATGTTACTTCTCTGTTCTTCACTTGAATGGTCATTATACACATACAATTTTTTGTTATTTATTCCATAAAAGTTTAACATATTACCACTTACTCTAGTATCTTCACAAATGATAATATCACATTTATTTAAAATATTTATTGCTCTTATTGTTATATCTTCCAGATTTCCTATCGGAGTTGGTACTATGTATAATGCTTTTTCTATAACACCTTCATTTTTATTATAATTTTTGCTAAAAATCTCAAATAAGTCTTGCATATTTCAGTTTGGAAGTTATTATATTTGAATAAATGATATAATTTTTTTTAAAAAAAACAATAAATTTATTTTTAACATGTTAGTTTTTAGAAACGATTTTAGGCCATTAATTTGTTCTATTGTTTGCTGTTTATTTTTGGTTTCGTGTTCTAATATGAAGATGAATAGTTATGTAAGAAATTATGAACAGAATATTGAATATGGTGACATCGATAATTATAACCAGTTGAATATAGATAAAAGAATAAGAAATTTAGATTTAGAGCAAAAGTTGAAAGTTGGGGTTTTATTGCCATTGAGTGGAGAGGCAAAAGTTCTTGGTGAGGCTTTATTAAATTCTGCTCAATTGTCTATGTTTGAGAATAAAAAGGATGATATATTATTGAAGGTTTATGATACAAAGGGTACAGATTTTGGTGCCGTTGATGCTATCAATAAAGCTGTAGAGGATAAGGTGGATGCAATTATTGGTCCATTATTTTATGCTGAAACAAAAGCAGTTTCTGAGATTGCAAGAAAGAATAATATAATAATATTTTCCCTATCAAATGAGCAAAAACTTGCAAATACTGATAGTGTGTTTGTAGTTGGTTCTATAGTTGAACAAGAAATAGATATGCTTTTAAATAAGCTTATAAGAGATGGTAAAACAAATTTTATTGCATTTTTACCAAATAATTCATATGGTTCAACTGTTAATGATGTCCTAAAGAGAAAATTAAAAGAAAAAGATGCTCATTTAATTAATACTGAGTTTTATACACAAAATACTGAGCTTTTTGAAACAAAATTATTAAGTTTATTAAGGTCTTATAGAGTATCTGATGAATTTATGAGAGAATATGAACAAAAAAAGAGCAGCAGTCAAATAACCGGTGAAAAGGTTGAGTATATCGCTAAAGAGGAAGATAAAATACATCCAGATGTGCTGTTTATTGTTGATGGTGAAAAAATAGCTCAAAATGTTGGAATGGTTTTGTATAAAAATTCAAAATTAGCTAAAAATATACAATTGGTTGCAACTTCTAAGATTGATAGTGCACAAAATTTAGAGAAAAATGTCTATTTGGATAATTTGATTTTTGTTGGTTCAAATCCAGATAAGTATAGTGATTTCAGCAGAAAGTATCAAGACATGTATGCATTGTCACCAATTAAGATATCAACAATTATATATGATTTAGTAGATAACATAGATAAGTATTATGTAAAAAAAGACGATAAATACTTGGTTAATAAAACGAAATTATTAAATCCGTATGGATATGATAGCATAGATGGAAAGTTCAGATTTTTGCCAAATGGTCTAGTTGAAAGAAATTATTATATTTTACAATTGAAAGACAAACAAAAGACTTTAATTAGTGATAGCGAAGATTTCTTGAATTATTAGGTATAGAGAATACATATGAAAAAAATTGAGATTTTATTATCTATTTTATTTTTAGCTGGATGTACACAAGAACCAACAAAGATTGTGTATAATGATAAAAAGTTGTATACAAAAAATAATTATGTAAACTATAATTATAACAAAGGTTCCTATAGAACATCGCCGGATGGTAGGGTTGTGAGAGACATAACTTTAAAAAGTGATGATGCTACCCAAACTGGTACAGTTTTACCGTCAAAAAATGATAATAGTTTAGTTGTTTCAAGTAATGAAAGTACAATGGACGACCCCTATTACTATGTTACAGTAAAACCTGAAGATTCTTTATATAGAATTTCAAAGAACAATAATATTGGTTTGGAAAAATTAGCTAAAATTAATGGTATAAGTGAACCTTATAATATAGTTGTTGGACAAAAAATAAAAATTCCAAGAAATAACGGTGATACGGTCACTACAGGTAATACTAACATAAAACAAAATAATGGTGATTACCATATAGTTAAGCAGGGTGAGACTTTGTACAGCATAGCTAAAGCATATGATATAGATATGGATGAGCTTATAAAGAAGAATAACCTGGAAAAGCCTTATAATCTGTATTTGGGACAAAAACTTTTTCTTAAGACAGATATTAATGATTCCAATGTGATTGAAGAAAAATCTTCAGTTCAAGATAGTACGAAAGAGTTGCAAAAAAAAGAAGAAGTATCGGAATTTGTATGGCCAGTAAAAGGTGAGATTATTAAAAAGTTTGGTGAAAAAGTTAATGACACATATTTTGATGGTATAAGTATAAAATCACAGAAAGGTGTTGATATTAAGGCATCAAAAGATGGAGAGGTTGCTTATTCTGGAAATGAATTAAAAGGCTATGGAAATATAATAATTTTGAGACATGAAAATAATTGGTTAACTATTTATGCACATTGTGAAGAGTTAAAAGTTAAACAAGGTGAAAAAGTTAAACAAGGTGATATAATAGCAACTGTTGGTGATACGGGAAATGTTAGTGATTATCAACTATATTTTAGTATTAGGGAAGGAAGAGAAGCTAAAGATCCTTTGAAATTTTTAAAATAATTTATGCTTTCTACTTCTGAGATAATAAAAAAGTATGACCTTATAACAAAAAAGTCATTTGGTCAAAATTTTTTGGTGCATGTTGATTTAATTGATAAAATAGTTAAATCCGCATGTATTTCTAGTGATGATGAGATTTTAGAGATAGGAACAGGTCCAGCTGGTCTTACGACAGCAATATTGAGGCAAAATCCAAAAAGATTAGTTAGTGTTGATTTGGATGAAAGGTGTATAAATATTGGAAAAAATGAGATTTTGCCGTATTACTATAATCTTGAATTGCTACATGGTGACGCACTAAAAATTGACGAGAATAGAATTTTTAATGGAAGATTCAAAATAATCTCAAATTTACCATACAATATAGGAACTGTTTTAATTTTTAAATGGCTCGAGAATTGTATCGATAAAATATCTTTAATTAACGTCTTACTTCAAAAAGAGGTTGTTGATAGAATGATAGCAAAGATTGGTACCAAAGATTATGGCAGAATATCTATTATGTGCCAATATTTATGTGATGTAAAAAAACAATTTGATATCTCTCCAAAAGCATTTTTACCAGCACCAAAAGTTACGTCTTCAGTTGTTACATTAACTCCAAAAAGTAATATTGATTTTACCATTATTCGCTATTTATCACAACTTTGTAAGATTGCTTTTAGTCAAAAAAGAAAAACAATATATAATAATTTGAAAAATAATTATAAAAATGTTTCTGAAATTCTAGAGAAATGTAATATAAGTGAGAAGGTGAGGGCTGAGGAGTTAGAGGTAAAAGATTTCATAAATATGTGTAATGTCATAAAAAATTATAAATAACTAATTAAAAAATATTAACAACATATATTATTGTGATGCGATAATTGTTGTTGATAAATAATTTACGCAATTCTTCTAACTCTTGTTTGTCTTGAGTTTCTATTGGAGGTTTTTATCCAATTTAAAAATTGACTTGTTGAATCAACTTGATCGTCATGTAGTGAATTTGGAAAAGATAATAGTTCATTTTTATAATCGACGATCCATTCGGTATTCTCTAAAATAAATATTCTTCCGCTCTCGAAAAATGGTGTTATTGATGCAAATCTTGTTATTTTATCTTTTGTAATTTTTATGGGGATAATATTTTGCCTCAACTCATTTCTTAAATCCTGAATTAATGATTGACCACTAGCTTTATCTTCTATCAAAATGGCGGTTGGATTGTATTTATTTATCAAATCTATACTAATTTTTTTTAGTCCAGGATATTCTAGCCATTTTCTAATAACATTAAATAAATAATAATTGTTTTTATATTCACCCCAAATCGTACAAACTGTAGGGTCGTTGTTTGAGCCAGCTTTTATTGCCGTGTCAAAACTTAAGAAGATATTATCAAATTCAATATTATCATTGTATTCTTTTAGCCATGATTCTTTTATCATGCTTGATTCTTGTATTAATGGTTTTTGTTGATACTGTGCGTTAAATGTATATATTCCCATATCATTTTTTATTTTGTCTAACTCATCTTTTCCTTCTCTGGTTGGAAATAATATTTCGCCTTTTTTAAAGATTTTTTTGAAGTTCCCTATATTTATTTTATAATCGATATCTGAAATGGCTTGTAGATTTAAGTGATACCATAATTCTTTATTTTTTTCTAATAAATAACCACTTAAATCGTTTGGGTGCAATCTTTGCATGACTATAATTATTGCTCCATTTTTCTTATCATTGAGTCTGCTACTAAAAATATTACTGTACCAGTTTATAGTTTTTTCTCTGATATTTGAGTTAAAAATGTCTTTTGGATTATGTGGATCATCTATTATTAGTATATCTCCGCCTTCACCAGTTAGTGTTCCATTTACTGATGTTGCGAATCGGTAACCATTTTGTGTCGTTGAGAACTTATATTTTTGATTTTGTGTTTTACTTAATGTACAATTTGGAAAAATACGTCTGAAAAATTTTGATTCCATTATGAGTCTACAATCAGTTGAGTGTTTTAAACTTAATTTTTCTGAGTAGCTAGCAACTACTATTCTTTTATTTGGCGATTTTCCAATTATCCAAGCTGGAAATATAACACTAGTACAAATTGACTTTAAGTATCTTGGTGGCATATTTATTATTAATCTTTTTATTGTTCCATCTTCTACTTTTTCTAAAATTCTGCTTATTAGTTCTATATGCCAGTTATCTATATATTTTATATTTGGATTAATTATGTTAAAACACCTTTTAATGAAGTAATGTAAATCTGAATTGTATATTTCTTTTTCCAGCTCGGATAATTTAATATTTAACATCTTTTTTGATTAATTAATCCATGATATAATTATGTACTTTATTGTAGTTTGGTAGTACAAAAAACAAAAATGGTACTCGTAATCACGAGTACCATTCAAAAGTATAAATATACTTTTTATACTATTCTTTTTCTATAACGTTTATGAAAACTTTACTTTTTTCAGTAGCTCTATTGAACTCAACTACACCATCAATTAAAGCGAATATCGTGTGATCTTTTCCAAGTCCAACATTCTTGCCTGGGAAATACTTTGTACCTCTTTGTCTACAAATGATATTACCAGCTAATACTTTTTGACCAGCGTATTTTTTGATACCTAATCTTCTACCTTCAGAGTCTCTTCCGTTTCTTGAACTACCACCAGCCTTTTTATGTGCCATCTTTTGTACCTCTAAAAAATAATTAAGCTATTATAATTTAATATTTAAGATTTTCAACTCTGTCTTTTCTTGTCTATGACCATTCTTTCTTCTAGAGTTTTTTCTTCTTCTTTTCTTAAAAATTATTATCTTCTCTTCTCTATAGTTTTCAACTACTTCAGCTTCAACTTTTACATTTTCAACTTCTGGTTGACCAACTATAATCTCACCATTATCTTTTTGAACGAACAAAACCTTGTCTAAAACAACTTTGTCACCTTCTTTAGCATCTAACTTTTCTACATCTATAGTATTTCCTTCAGAAACTCTATATTGTTTTCCGCCCGTTTCTAAAATTACAAACATTTTTTCTTACAAAAAAGAATTTAATAAATAATTTAATAAAAAAATTTTAAGGGAAACAGTTTTATCAAATCACGTCTTTATTAAAGAATTGTTTATTAATTTTGTCAATACTTTTTATTTTATACTTTTTGTACATATAATTCTTATAAAAATAGTGTTGAATAAAAAATGTAAATTATGTACTCATTAGAACCGTAATCGGTAATGCTCAATTAATTCGATACTTGAAAAAAGTATTTAGTAAAATACAATGATACTATTATTAGTGTTGTAGCATTACATCTTTATGAATATCGTTGTGGTTTTTATAATTTTAATCATTCTTTTGTTTGTAGTACAAATAATTTTGGAAATCGGAAGTGCTAAAAATTCCGATCTTAATTTATCTAGAAATAATATCTTAAAAAAATTAGAGGATAATGCTGTTAGTGTAAATGAAAGGCTTGGACTACTTGTAAAACACGCAGATGATGAGACCATGAACAATATAAACCTTGAAACTAACATTAAGGTGAAAGTTAGTGGCGACTTGTTAGTAAAAATATTTAATGAAGTAAGAGATATAAAAAAAACTCTAGAAAAAAACAATAATGTTATATTGGAAAAGATAACATTCCTTGAAAATAATGTATTGGACAATAATAAAAATTTAGAGAAAAACGTAGAACAAGTTGATAAACCGGAAAAGAATAAGGAAATTAAACTTGAAGAAATAAAAGAAAAAATCGATAAATTAAAAGAAGATTTAAATATAAAAAATCCTGAAGACCAAGAATGATAATTTTATTAGTATTTTTAATTACATCGCAGTTTTTTACATTGTTCTCTTTGTATTCGAAAGTAAAACAATGTAATGAATTGAAAAATGGTAACATCGACATAATGTCAATAAGAACTAAATCAGATATTTTGGAAAAATCCGTTGAAGAGTTGAAATCGAATAATAACTCACTTAATGATAAAATAATAGCACAGAAAATAAGTGAACAAAATCTTTTAAATAGGATAGAGTTGTTAAAAAGTTATGAAGAAAAGAACAATCTACTTGATAAAAAAAATAGTGAACTACTAAAAGTAATCGAAAAAAAAGATACAGAGCTAGCCGAGTTAAGATTAGAAAAAACTAAATTTGAAAATTTATATAATATAGAGAAGTCATCATACTCAGATAAAGATTCTCAAATAAAAAAATATATTTTAGATCTATTGGAGAAAAACAAAGAAATAATTGATAAGAATTTTGAGGAAAAAAATAGAATCAGCAATCTAAATTTTTCTGAAGCAACAAGTAATTTAATGGAAAACTTTAAGAAGATTACAGAAAAAGTTTTAAATATTGAAAGTAAAAATAACATGACAGAAAAGGTTGTTGATGAATTAAAAAATTCTTTAATAGTACCATATAAGGCGGGTCATACATCCGAAATAACTCTTGAAAACATTTTATCAAGCTCTGGCTTGAGAAAGAAAAATTTTCCAGGAGACGATGGTGATTATATAACACAAGTTAACTTAAAGATTGGTGAAGATATATTAAATGAAAGTAGCTTAAGACCTGATGCTATAGTTTATTTACCGAATAATAATTATCTAATCATAGATAGTAAAACATCTAGTCATTTTGTAGAGTTACAAAATGCAATCGATGATAATGATCAAACAAGGCAAAGAGAAGTTAAACAAAAGTTGAAGGGCGTACTTAATAAACATCTTAATGATTTAATATCAAAAGACTATAAAAAAGCATTATTTAATTATCTAAATGGAAATTCTGACATAGAGCCAACAATTATGACAATTATGTTTGTACAAACTGAGGGTATAATGTCATTGATTAGAAAAATCGATCCAGATTTGGAAGCAAAAGCGTTAAAAGCTGGTATTCCAATAGCTAGTCCATTAGGTCTAATAAATCTTTTAAATATAGGTAAATATACAATTCATAAAGATATACAAGATAAAAATATTGATAAATTAAAACAAGAAATCTTTACATTAATGGATAATTTATCCACAATTTTTGAAAGAACTGAAAAGGTTGGTAAAAAATTATATGAGGCAGTTGGGAATTATAATGAATTAACAACAACATATAATTCTAATTTATTAACAAGGATAAAAAATATTCAAAGGCTTGGTGTAAAAGGAAAAAAAGAACTACCAAATAAGTTGTCCAGGTTTGATTTACAGAAAGATATAATTAATGGAGAAATGACAAATTTAAATTTGATAGAAAATTCATAATATAAGTATATCACAATCTCATTATAAATGGATTGTCATAGATGTTAAAAATATTAATATATCTTGTTGCTTTTTATAAAACGTTTTTTATCATTGCAGGTGTGGCCGGTTAGCAAAGTGGTAATGCAGGGGCCTGCAAAGCCTTTATCGATGGTTCGATTCCGTCACTGGCCTCCATTTTATATTAGTTTCGTGTTTTTATTTTCATCGTGCACATATAGGTAGTTTTGGTTCATGCTAGTTCCTGCAAAGGCGTTTATGTCTAAACCAGCTTTCAGAGCAGCTATGCGTTTAACAAATCTACCATGTGTAACTATTATTAAATTATCCTTATTTTTTATTTTGTCATAAAATTCTCTAATTCTTTTTAATGTATCATTTAAACTTTCTCCATTGGGAAATTTAAGATCAGGATTAATATCTTTTTCCTTTAAAAAATTTGGGAATTTTTCTATTATTTCTGATTTTGGTACATTTGTAAAATCACCAGCATCTGTTTCAGTGATCAATTCTTCTTCTATTACTTTTTTATCAGTTATACCTAAAACTTCTTGTATTATTTGCATAGAATGTCGAGTTCTTGCCATTGGGCTTGTAATTAACTCATAGTTGCTAAAGTCTTGTTCATAATCTAATATTCTATAAGCTATAGATTTAATTTGATCTATGCCTTTTAATGTTAATAATGATGGATATCGACCTTGTTTTATTTTTAATTTATTGTGAAGAGTTTCACCATGTCTGCATATGAACCACATATATTTCTAAAAATTATTACTCATAAATATTATGATTATTATATTTTGATTTGTCAATTTAATGCTTAGAAATTGTCTATAAATATTTGTTTAAGATTCATTTTA
>CAKVBE010000005.1 GCA_934725005.1 uncultured Rickettsiales bacterium
CTGTGGTATTATCCCCATTTCAACTAACAACGCTACAGCCATTGGTAAATCAAGATAACTTCCCTCTTTTGCTATATCCGCAGGTGATAAATTTATCGTTAGTCTCTTTGCTGGAAAAGCTAATCCAATTGAATAAATCGCTGATCTAATTCTTTCTTTCGCCTCATTTATAGCTTTATCAGGCAATCCAACTATATTAAATGCCACTAAACCTGCCGATAATTTTGCCTCTACATTTACATCTATTGTATTAACACCACAAAATGTGAAAGTTTTAACTCTTGCAACCACTATTAACTGCGTCTAAAAATTATATTAGTCTTGGTTGTATTTTGACATAAATTATTTTTTTTACAAGATATTATTACATATTTCCCCATATAGTTAGATATTTAGTCATATTTTTTAAAACTATTAAAATAAAAAGTAATGAATCATAAATATTAGGTTGAAAAAATACAATGAATTACTAAATCAATATGCAACTGTGAAAAATTATATTGTTTATGTCAGAAAATCTAGAATTTAACGTAGAAACAAAGAAAATTTTAAAATTAATGATTCATTCTCTTTACACAAATAAAGATATAGTTGTAAGAGAATTAATTTCAAATGCGTCAGATGCTTGTGATAAATTAAGATATTTATCAAATTCAAATGCAGATATACTTGGCGATGATAAAGAATTACAAATAAAAATATTTATTGACGAAGATAAAAAAACGTTATCAATAGTTGATAATGGTATCGGTATGAATAAGGAAGACTTGATATTACATTTAGGTACGATAGCAAATTCAGGAACAGAAAATTTTTTAAAAAAACTTGAAGAAAATAAAGAGAACAAAGATGTTCTACAATTGATTGGTCAATTTGGTGTTGGCTTTTATTCTTCATTTATAATTTCAAAGAAGGTTGAAGTTATATCAAAAAAATATGATTCAGACAAAACATATATTTGGGAATCTGAAGGTGAAGGCAGTTATTCTGTAAAAGAATGCAGTGAAGACATGCCAAGAGGTACAACTGTAAAATTGTATTTGAAAGATGATGAAACAGATTTTATCGATAAATTTCATATAAAACATATAGTAAAATCATATTCAAATCATATTTGTTTCCCAATTAAAATGAAAATGGGCACAACAGAAGAATCTATTGAAACCCTAAATGATGGAACCGCTATTTGGAGTAGACCAAAAAATGAAATTACAAAAGAACAATATAATGAGTTTTATAAAAGCATATACCATATGCCCGGCGAACCTCTAGCTATATTGCACAATAAAGTTGAAGGAAATATAGAATTTACAAATTTACTATTTATTCCAGACAGAAAAACATATGATCTTTATAATCCCGATAGAGCAACAAGAGTAAAATTATATGTAAAAAAAGTATTTATTACGGAAGATTCTGTTGAATTATTACCAAGATATTTGAGATTCGTCCAAGGTGTTGTTGATTCAGAAGATTTACCTCTAAATGTGAATAGGGAAAGTCTACAATACAACAATATGGTTTCAAAAATAAACAAAGCTCTTACTAAAAAAATATTTACAGAGTTAGAAAAAATTGATGAAAAAGAACCTGATAAATATTTAAAATTCTGGGAAAATTTTGGTTCTGTTTTGAAAGAGGGATTGTGTGAAAACGTAAATTCTGACGAGATATTGAATTTATGTAAATTCTATACAAGTAAATCAACGGATAAACCAATTTCCTTGAAAACTTACATTGACAGAATGAAGGAAAAACAGGAAGACATATATTATATAAGTGGCGATACTGTTGAAGGAATAGATAATAGTCCACAAGTTGAAGGCTTTAAATCAAGAGATATAGAAGTTGTATATTTAACAGATATGGTTGATAATTTTTGGACAACTGTTGTTACAAAATACAATGATAAACCTTTAAAATCTATTACTAAAGCTGATATTGATTTAGATAATTTAAATCCAGTAAAAAAAGATGAAGATGATAATAATGATATAAAATTTGATGATGAAAAAGAGGCCGAAAATCTAAAGAACGTATCACAACAAGATTATTCAAATTTATTAAACTTCATAAAATTAGCTTTAGAAAAAGACAATGTAAAAGATGTTAGAGTTTCAAAAAAATTGACATCAAGCCCTGTTTGTTTAGTTTCCGATGAAAAAGGAATGGATATAAAACTTGAAAGATATTTATTAGATCAAAAACAAATAGTGTCCGCTTTACCAAAAATTCTAGAAATAAATGTAAATCATAATTTAATTAAGTCTATTAATGATAATTTAAGTAATTCTGAAAAAACAGATGAATTAAAAGAAATAGTTAAAATCTTATATGATGAAGCATGCATAATAGAAGGTGAACAAATAGCTAATCCGGCAGATTTTGCTAGAAGATTGAATAAATTTTTAAACAGTTTTAAATAAAACAGTGTTGAGATTCACAACGATTGAAGTGTTTAGTTTGAACTAAACACTTATTTTTTTTGTAGATATATTTTTACAGTCAACAAAACAAAGTTTGTTATAATAAAACTGAATCATTATAATCTAATTATAGTATATTATGTACTTACTTTCATAGATTAAATTGTTTTTAAGATAAAAATAACAAATTTTTTATTTTTTTAAAAAAACATATTGATTTATTTAAAATTCAAAATTATAATTTAAGGAGTCCGGGGACATAGCTCAGTTGGCTAGAGCATCTGCTTTGCACGCAGAGGGTCGTGAGTTCGAGTCTCATTGTCTCCACCATCTTCCAATATAAGATTCATATTTCATGTGTTAGTTTTGTTGTTTGTAATTGTTGCGTCAATTGTGTTCATTTCATAGTTCTGTCTTGCATTATTATTTACAATAATCGATAAAAGTGCATAAAAAATAAACGTATGTGTTGCACAATTGTATTTTAAAAATATATTGATAATATATATGAAGTTTTAATTTAAATGTTGTAATATGAATAACGCTCACAAATTCGAAAAATCAATACTAAAAGCTTATGATATAAGAGGAGTAGTCGGAAAAACTTTAAATAACAATGATGCATATTTTATAGGCAAAGGTTACGGTACTTTATTAAAAAGAATGAACAAAAATACATGTGTAATCGGTTATGACGGTAGATTAACATCTAAACAATATGCTGATTTAGTGTCAAAAGGCTTAAATGAAACCGGCATTGATGTTGTAAACATAGGATTGATGCCAACTCCAGCCGTATATTTCGCAATACATCATTTAAATAAAGATGCTGGAATTATAGTTACAGCTTCTCACAATCCACCAGAATACAATGGTTTCAAGATGCTAACTAATGAAGATCCAATTTGGGGTGACAATATACAAAAAATTGGTAAATTCGTTGAGAATGGTAATTTTGAGATCGGTAATGGAAAATTAGAATATAGAGATATAAATGAAAGCTATATAAATTTTATATTAGACGTTCTAGATGATAATAAAAATAAGTATAGTTGTGGAATATGTAATTTTATAGATAAAATAATTTCAAGATTTACATGTAAAAAAACAAATAAAGATAATAGAAAAAAATTAAAAATAGTCTTTGATGCAGGTAATGGTGCCGTTGCTTCAGTTTTAAAAGATGTCGTATCAAGAATACCAAATATAGAATACAAAACAATATGCGATACAGTTGATGGTACATTTCCAAATCATCATCCAGATCCAGCAGTTGAAAAGAATATGGAGATGTTAAAAAAAGCAGTAGTCGAAAATGGTTATGACTTAGGCTTTGGTTATGATGGCGACGGTGATAGAATCGGCGTAGTTGATGACAAGGGATTTTTACTTTATGGTGATCAGCTATTGGCAATTTTAGCAAGAGATTTTTTAGAGAAAAATCCAGGTGAAAAAGTTATGTCAGAAGTAAAAGCAAGTAAAGTTCTATACGATGATATAAAAAATCATGGCGGTATTCCAGTTATGTGGAAACCAGGACATTCAAGTCAAAAGTCTAAAATGAAGTCCGATAATATAAAACTTGCCGGCGAGACAAGTGGACACATGTTTTTTGGTGAAAATCATAATTATGATGATTGTCTATATGCAAGTATGAAGATGATAAATTTTCTATCAAAAAGTGATAAAAAACTATCAGAGATTGTATCCGAATTCCCAAAAACATATTGCACAAGTGAAATAAGAGTAGAAGTCGGTGATGATAAAAAATTCGAAATCCCAACAGAGATAGCTAAAAGAATGAAGGAAAATGGCAGAACCTTCATTGACGTTGATGGTATAAGAGTTGAAACAAAGGATGGTTGGTGGCTCGTTAGAGGCTCTAATACACAACCAGATATTACTACAAGATGTGAGGCTCTAAGTGAAGAAGGGCTTGAAGAATGTAAAAATGACTTAAAAGAACAATTAAATTTATGTGGATTTGATATAGATTTTTCAAAGTAAAAAACTAACAAAACTCTTAAAGTTTTGTATATCAACTGGATTAATCACGGTAACAAATTCTTAGTTATTTTTATTAAATTAAAATCAAAGTAACTTTCAGTTTAAAGAAAGTTACTTGAGTTTGAATTGAACTTGAATCTAAAACATTACACAACAATATATGGTATTTAATATAACACCAAAAACATACTAATTACTAATTAAAAAACAAATGTTATAAGAGTTTACTTATGTAATTCTTAAAACAATTTCCACGCATCTCAAAATTTTTAAACATATCATAGCTTGGAGAAGCAGGAGACAATATAATTACTGAATTGTTATTTTTTTTTGCCTTATCATATAATGTATAAACACATTCTTCTAAAGAATCACACACTTTGTAATTATAAAAATTATTATTTTTTAATTCATCTGATATTCTACTTGAAGTCTGACCTAGTAGTGCTAAAAATTTTATATTTTCATTATTTTTTATATACTTAGCCAAAATTGAATAATCTTGATCCCTATCAAATCCGCCTAAAATTCCATAAATATTTTTGTCTTTAAACACATTATAACATGCAATAGCTGTCTCTGGAGTTGTTGATATACTATCATTAACAAATATTATATTACCTTTATTTATGATCTCTAGTCTATGTTCTATTGGTTCAAAATTATCAAAATATTCTTGTTTAACGTCTAAAAAATTTATGTTTAATAATTTTAAAATTGCTAAAACGCTACATAAATTTTGATAATTATGTTCACCTAAAAGTTTCATATTTTTGGTTGAAAATAATTTTTTATCACCATCACAAAAATAATCGTTTTTGTAATGAAATGAATCATTTGTATTAAAAACAACGATGTCTTTGATATCTTTTATAAAACTATGTATTCTATCATCACTACCATTTACAATTGGACATGAAACATTCTTTATTAGATTCATTTTATCTTTATAATAATTCTCATGCGTCTTATGCCAATCTATATGTTCTGGAAACAAATTTAAAACAACACCAAAATCAATATTAGCAGACAAATCACTAACTTGATAACTCGACAGTTCCGCAACAACAAAATCACTTTTTTTTGCTTCATCAATTAATTCAATACTTGGTATTCCCATATTTCCAATTAATAATGTTTTATAACCAAGATTTTTTAATAAATATGCACAAAATGTTGATGTAGTTGTTTTACCTTTTGTTCCTGTAATTGCAATTGTTTTTGGTTTATTAGATCCGTTGCAATTAATTTCATTAAAAAATAAAGTTTTTTCTGTTATAAAAATGACACCATTCTTTTTGGCTTCCAATACTTCTTGTCTATAAATACTTACACTTGGAGAACGGATTATAACATCTAAATTTTTTAAATCATCAACTAAACATTGACTATTTGTATAGTTTTTATCGTCAATAATAAAAATCTCTTTATCTGGAAACGTTTTATTTAAAACTTTTAAAACAGCTTTTCCTTCTATCCCAAGTCCCCAAATACCAACCTTTCTGTTCTCTAAATCCTTAATTATCATTTAAAATCACCTAATATTTTAACTTAAAAATGCGTTTTTACTCTGTTCCTTTTTAATAAAACATAAAATGCCCCACTTCCACCATCATTATTAACAGCTTGAACACATTTTAAAATTTTATCTGATAAAAAATCCAACTTAACCCATTTTTTAAAATTTTCCTTTATAGTTTCCTTATTTTTCTCAGAGTTATTTCCTTTTCCGGTTATAAATAAAAGACATCTAAAATCTTTATAGTAAGCAGAATTTATATTTTCTAGAAACACATCAAGAGCTTGATCTATAGTTAACCCATGAAAGTCAATCGTTGCATCTATTTTATAATTCCCTGTTCTTAATTTTTTGTCTGTTTTATAATCTAGATTATATTCAGATTTTTTGTAAACATGATATATATTATTAAAGTCGTAAGTATCACAAATTTTTTCATTAGATCTATCAGTCTTATTTACAACAACTTCTATATTCTTAATCTGCTTTGACCTATTACTTTGTAATCTCTTACAACAAGATATTTCTTTTTCCCAAAAATCTAGATCATCAATCATTGTTGCTATTAACCAATTTGTATTCTATGCCTCTTGGGATTAAAACAAAATACTGTCCATTTGAATATTGGTATGAAGCTAATTCTTCAGCCAATTCACCGCCACCAAAAAATATATCACCTCGTACAACACCGTTTATAGCAGAACCAGTATCTTGTGATACCATTATTTTATTTAATGGTTTTTTCACCCCATCTTTGAGTGTTAAATCAGTATTTAATAATATTGGTAACCCAAGAGGAATGTATCTTGTATCAACTGCCAAACTAACATTATCAGTAAGTTCAACACCTTGACTTCCTACTATTTTATTATCGTCAATAATTTTGAAAAATATATAAGATTTATTTAAATTCATCAAACCCTGAACTGCATCTATATTATCTTTCAAAAAATTTTTAATATCAATTGAGTTAAGCCTATTACTGTTAATTAAATTTTTTTCTAACAAAATTCTTCCTATTGAACTGTATTCTTGATTATTTTTAGCATCAAAACCGATCTTTATCAGTTCCCCGCTATCAATATCCTTCACAAATCCAGATCCCTGTATTTGTAAAAAGAATAAATCAACTAAATTATCAGTATAAAAAAGTTCTAAGTTCCTATTATTCAATGCACCTTTATTAATTTCTTCTCTGGTAAAATATGGAACATCTTTTACCAAATCATCTGGTTTTCTATATATAGGGTATCTGAATATATAATCCTTATTTTTTCTCACATTTAATTCTGGTAAATAATAACCAGTAAAGACACCAAATTGTGAATTACTTGTTTTATCAACAACTAAATATGGAACAAAATAGTTTTTAAAGAAAAACTCAATATATTTTTCACTTCTGTCTTTAACATTAAAAGCAACTTTACATGTATCTACAATATCAGCTACAGTTATATCGTCACTTAACTGTCTGAAAATGTTTGCATCTTCACCAAATGACAACAACTTATCGCAAGACTTTGTGAACGCTATCACGGCATCCTTATAATCTGTATCACTAAAATTTAAAGAATTAATTGGATAACCAATTAGCAAAACATTTTCATTGACACCTATCGTTTCATAAGAAAATGAACAAACTGTAGAAAATATTATCACTAATAGCGCATATAAGTAAAAATAAATTTTCATAAAATCATTCTTTATACTCAGTTATACTATCAACTAGCCAAGGAGATTGTATTTTTGGATCTTCATTTTTAACAAACGTCCAAATTTCTCTTATTACAACACTTCTATTTTTGTCACCATGGATTACATTATGCTCTTGATCTTCAATATAGTTTATCTGCTTCATATCTAGAGCGATCGATAATGTACGAGAATTTTGATCAAAATCACTTAATAACTTTTTATTGTCAAAAGAGACTATAACACTCTTTAAAAACTGATTATTCATCAGATTTTTATCTATTTCATTAGAGAACACAGTAAAGAGTTTATCAGTCAATAATTCTTTTAATATACCTTTATTGCCATTAGCAAATCCTGTAACAACGGCCTCAACTACATTTTCAACTCGTTTCAAAAACATATCTTTACTATAAGCCATTGCCTCTTGACTTAAAACATTTTCGACTGTTTTTATTGTATTACTGTCAACCTTAGTATCATTCTTCGACAGATCAACAACAAAAACATTTTTTACATCTTTTCCATTTTTTATCTTATCAATATTTTGCTTTAAAAATTCACCAATTGCCTTTTCCTCTTCACTCTTTTCTTCATCAGACGATCTAAAACCAAAGTTAGAAAACAATGCCTTAAATATTAAAATAACCGCTATTAGTAATACCAAACTACCCATAATTATTAGCTATATGACTTAATTATCAACAAACATACATTATATTTACATATTTTTATAATTCAAGAAACTTCAAACACAAGATTTTACAGTATTTTCTATCTTTGGCATTTTAATGGTATTGCTACAAATAGATTCACACTGATTCTTGAATAATCAATCCATTGATTACGCAATAAAAAAATAACAAAAGATTTATAAACCTTTATTTTTTTTGTTATTCCTGAATAATATTGCTAATATTACTTTTTCTACAGTGCTAAGTAATTTGGATTTAATCTTCAATTTCGCTATTTTGTTTTTATTTCTTGTTTTAGTAATATTTAACAAAACCTTATTGAGCCAATTTTTTGTAGAATTTCTGTTTTTAGAGTCTATTTCATTGTATATACTTGTACTTTTTATCAATTCAACTTCTTTTGTTTTTAGCGATACTGGACTTACCTCGTCGTCATCAACTTCAATTTCTTTAAAATCATTTTTTTCTAAAACCTCATTTATTGCTTTGATTGTTGATTTTTCATCGTTTTTTGTATTCAAATACTTATTGAATGTGTCAATTTTATCACCACTTATTGTATTTGATAAACTTATATACATTATGGTAATCAAAATAATTATAATAAATACAATCAGTACTGTTAACTCAATTCCTGTAATCATATGTTCTTAAAATTTATTGAAATTTACATTAATAATCTACTTAATTTCAGCATTTTCCCCTTTTATTATGTCAGATAATGATTCAAGCTTGAATTCATCCTTTTCATCATTTTCCTGTTCCTCTTCCTTTACCAGCTCTTCTTGCAAGTGTTTATTATCAATTAAATTCAATATATTGATATATTCTTCATCTTTTTTTTCTAAATCTTCTAAATTCAGTTTGTCTATTAACTCGTTATACATGTCAAAAATATGTAGTATTTTACCAACATAATAATACCTATCATATAAACAGTCAATTAAAAAAATGCAACAAAAAATCTTGTTTTTTACTTTGATTATATCACACTTCAGAAGTTGTTTAATTTGATGTTTAACTTTTATGAAAAGATACAAGAAATTTTTTTTTAGTCTTATTATTCTAAATATAATATTTACCGCAATAGTGATTTACATTTGCTTTTCTTTTTATAAAGTTATAAACGCAGACAATTCAGTCATAGACAAATCAGTGAAAAATTTAACAGAAAATTCTGGCAACCAAAGTAAGGAAATAGATAAAATAAAGCGCGATATTTTATTTTTAGATGAAGGTATAAAAAGCAATAGTGTATTAATAAACGACATAAAAGCAAGTAATTATGGTAACGATATAGCTTTGGTAAAAGCAAAAGTTGACAATCTAATAAATTCCAAACCAGAAGAAGAAAAATTAAAATTTACAATTATAAAGACACTAAATACAATATTGAAAAAATACTACAACAATCAAAAATTTGATCAAGAAATAGATAGTCTAAAGATCTTATGCAAAAATAATGATTTAGTTTTAAACGACATAAAACAGTTAGAAAATTTTTTAAATATAAATTCAAAATTATTATTAGATACATTTGATACTGAATCAAAAAATCTCATTGTTAATAGTGAAAACTCAATATTAAAAAATCTAATAAAAATCAAAAAAATTTCAGATAAAAACACACTAAAAACAACAAATTCAACGATTAAAAATATAAGATCAAGCATTATTAACAACGACCTGCAATTAGCAACTGATTTAATAATCAATAATAATTATCAAGATAAACTTGCAAAAACATTGGAATTAATTCAGGAAAATCAAAGGTTTCTAGTTTTATTAAACTCAATAATACAGAATATATAAAACAATTGATTTTATTATAATAAGATTTATCATTAAATCCATCATAAATTTAGTTATTTTATGCAAAAAATTAATAAAAATGACATTTTGTTTGTTATAGCGTGCAAAGAAGAGAGTAATAATCTTATTGAACAATTTGGCATAGATATAATATACACTGGCGTTGGAAAAGTAAATGCGTGTTACAACTTAACTAAAGCGCTAATCACTAGAAAACTAAACAATAAACTACCTAAATATGTAATAAATATAGGAAGTTGTGGAAGCAAAAAATTCAAGAAAGGTTCGTTGGTTGCATGCAATAGATTTATTCAAAAGGATATGGATTGTACAGCATTCGGTTGTAGGTTGGGTGAAACACCAAGCGACAATTTACCGTATATAATTGAGCATAACAAAATTATAGATAATTTAGAATACGCTACTTGTGGAAGCGGTGATAAATTTGAAACTGAACCATGTAAAATAAGCGAAGTTGACATAGTGGAGATGGAAGCTTTTGCCCTAGCAAAGGTTTGCAAGTTGGAAAATATTGATTTTATATCAATAAAATATATAACAGACGGTTTAGATAACAATGGTGCAGATGATTGGGATAACAACGTTATAGGTTCCGCTGAAAGCTTTTATAATTATCTTAACAATATTATAGAATAGAATGAGAAAATCAGAAAAGAAGACACTAACATTAATTTTAGTAATTTCCGCTGTTATAATTTTTGCCATAGAGTTTTATATTATAGATTTTTTTTATAAGAAGTACTATTACTATGACAAAGGAAACGTAATTGCTAAAGTTGGCAATATAAACATTTACGATAATGATATAAAGGATAGATTAAATTACCTATCAAAAATTAAAAACGAAGAGATAACCATAGATAATATTGACAAAGAAGTTCTAAAAGCTGTTCTGTATGAAGCATATGTTGATAAAAAGTTAGAAAAAGAATTTTATGAAAAAAAGTTCAACAAGGATGAAATAGATACACTAGTTAACAGTTATAAAAGAAATTTAATAAGAGATAAATACATTGAACTCTATGTTTTGGATGATATTAAAGATTCCGATTTAAAAGAAAAATATGAAAACTTAATAAAAGATGTAAAAGATAGAGAAGAAAGAAAAATATCTCATATTGTTGTTGATACAGAAGAAGAAGCCGAAAGAATATTAAAAATGTTGAGGAGAAATAGCAATTTTGAATATCTAGCTCAAAAATATTCAACTGATAAAATTTCAGCTATAAACGGCGGTTCTTTAGGATATTTAATGAAAGGCGAAATAGAGTTAGAGGACTTTGCAAATATTGCATTCTTATTAAAAATCGGAGAAATATCTAAACCAATTAAAACAAAATACGGATGGCATATAATCAGGATTGACGATATGAGAAAAACAGAGATCAAGGAATTTGATGATGTAAAAGATACAGTGAAAAATCTTTTAGAAGAAGATTTAATAAATGGATTCATACTTAAAAGTATAGACGATGTTAAAATAAAGATGCTAATTAATAAAGAGATTTAACCATGCAAGATTTTTACATATACGGAAAACATCCAACTTTTATTTTACTGGAGAATCAAAAAAGAAAAATAAAAAAAATATATACTTCAAATTTCGAAGAACTAATTGACTTCATTGAAAAAAATAAGATAAACATAAATAAAAATATAATAGAAAAAAAATCTAATCAGGAAATTACAAAAATCTTGAAAGAAGATGTGAATCATCAGGGGTTTTTAGCAATTGTAAGCGAAAGAAAAAATTTAGCTATTGATGATTTTATAAAAAACAATTGTATTAACAAGAATAATTTACCAAAATTAATTATTCTTGATCAATTGACAGACCCACATAATATTGGAGCAATAATTAGAACAGCTATGGCGTTTGGAGTCAATTACATAATTACAACAAAATTTAATAGTGCAAAAGATTCAGCAATAATAACAAAGACTTCAGCTGGTTTGAGTGAAATGATCAATATAATAGAGGTTACAAATCTAAATAGAACCATAGAAGAATTAAAAAATATTGGATATTTCATAATTGGTATGGCTGGCGAAGCAAAAACTAATTTAAAAACTATAAATGATCCAAAAAATCTATGTCTTGTCGTTGGTAACGAAGGTAATGGAATAAGACAATTAGTTAAGAAAAACTGTGATATTTTGGCTAAAATAGAAATGGAGAATAATGTTGAAAGTTTAAATGTTTCAGTTGCAACCGCGATAGCAATATACCAATTATGGGCATAATGTGTTAGAACTAATATTGTATTTTTATATATTTTATCTAGGCGCATGCTTTGGCAGTTTCCTAACCATGGCAAGTTATAGAGTACCGAAAGGTGAAGATATAATATTCAAAAGGTCATATTGCCCAAAATGCAAAAAACAACTAAAACTAAGTTCGCTATTTCCAATCTTTTCATGGATATTTCAACACGGTAAATGTTCAAATTGTGGTTGCAAAATAAGCGTCAGATACCCATTAATTGAATTAGTAACAGCCATTGGTTTCTTAATAACATATCTTTTTGTAAATAACTTATCTATAACTTATCAAATATATTTTTATTCACTGTTTTTACTATGCATGTTAATATCAATAATAGACATTGAAACATATGAAATTCCTTACACATTACAAGCAATCCTTATAATTTACGGATTGATTTATATTTTTAATTTAAAAAATAATGCATCCATACACCTTTTATCATCTATCTTGTATTTTTTAATCTTTTATATAACAGCTTATTCTTTATCGAAATACAAAAAAACAGATACAATAGGTGGCGGAGATCTTGGAATTATTATCGGTATAGGTTTATTTTTAGGATTAAATAATATTAATATATTTCTATTTTCGAGTGGTATCTTTGGATTAATTTTTGGCACCGTATGGAATATAAAATTAAAAAAAAATATATTTCCATTCGGTGCACCACTACTTTTGTCATTTCTTATAACATTCGCATTAAATAGCTATGGAATAAAAGTTTATTAACACCTATTACTTATTTTTAGAAACAGCATTGACTGTTATTAAATATTGATTACAATATTGTAACTATATTAAAAAAATTAATATAGTATTTAATTATGGAAGATTTTAATACATTTCTTGATGCAATAAGGCAATTATCATGTGCATTTTATAGAGAAGAAAACTTTAAGGCTAATCCTTACCAGTTTGCCGGACAAGATTATACCAGCGATTTAACTGATTATTTCAAAATAAATAATTACAAAGAAAATAATGACACTGTTTTTAATGTTTTAAAATCATTTATCAGTAGTAATAATGATATTAAGAAACAACTTTTGTCATATAATATTAATAACAAAGATAATGATCAAAAACAATTCTTATTGTATAACATTTTCTATACTTTCATGAGATTATCATTGGGAGATGAGACCATTAAAAATGAAAACTGTATTCATCATATTGAAACAAATTTGCGTGAAATTAGTAACATTGATGAGATAGAACATTTAAATTTTACAGATTCTATTGTTTATTGCCTCGTAAAGACTTGCATCGATTGCAGAAAAAATTATGAATATATTAATGAACATATTTTACGCATCATAAGTAATAATGATTTATTAACAAACACTGTTATTAGTAATTTTACAAAAGCTTATATTGATAGCGAAATACCATTAGATGAAATCTGCAAAAGTATATTATCTTTTATAAAAGAGTTTCCAAAATTAACAGAATATATTAGTTATAGTTTTATCAAGGAATGCAAAAAATCTGGAGAAAATTTATATAAAATTTCTGAAATAATTTTACCATTGATTTTAGATGATAATAACGTTAGTTCTAAGAATGTTGTATATGAAATTATCCACAACCTGACAAATGCTTGTACTTATCTCAACAAAGATAATAAAATAGAAAATGATGAAATAAAGACCATTGATGAAAAACATCAAATATGTAGATATAGTCGCTATTTAATGGAAAATCGAATAGGACTTAAAGTATCATACAAAGAGATAAAAGACTTTTTTCATTATATTGTAAACTATTACATTGTAAAATATTTCTATTATGACCCAGTAAGTAATGTAATTTATGAACATAATCCAATAAGCAATGTTATCTATGAATTTACAAAAACTCTTATTTTATTTAATTCAAAATACGACCAAGTAGATCCAGAAGACAAGTGCCTTGATATTGATTCAATTAATCAAATAAATAGCTATACATTAATTTTCTTAAAAGAATATCCATCTTTTAAAGATAAAATTATTTATGGTTTTATAAAAGCTATAATTGAAAACAGCGAAAATCCACAAAAAATTATTACAGAAAGTATTTTAAGATCTATTGATGAATGTAAAAACATCACTGAACAAGACATTATATTTAGTTTTTCAAGTGCTTGCAAAATGTGCGGCATGACACCAATTAGAATTTTTGAATATTTATACAAACTCAAAGAAAAATGTGATGCAGCTAATAAAGATTTTTTAGCGTTTAAGTTTATTGTAAAAGATCTTGTAAAAATTTATTTTAATGATGAAAAATCATCTGAAGAAGCAACTGAATTTATCTCAAACGCTATAAGTATAGACGAAAAAATAACTTTTGAGGTTGTCGATGGTTTTATAAGAAGTCTTATTATTTTGAAAAAAGACCAAAAAGAAATAAATGCACATATTATACACCTTATAAAAAAACAACCGAAACTTTGCGAAGGCATTATTTTTGGTTTCATAAAAGCCTTTGCTATATTCAAAAATACTAAAAACAAAATTGTAAGTAACGCAATATATATTATAAATGAATGTAATAAATTAGAAAATACAGAAAAATACAAAGGATTAAAATCTGATATAATTCTTAATTTCGCATCAGCTATTTATAAACTAGCACCAAACAATTTAGGTAATTTTGTTTTACAAATCATAAAAGACAACGGTGTTGATATAATTAACAAATACATAGATCAAAGCATTGTCATAGGAGAAAAAATCAAGAATATATTGAAAAACATTTTTTCAAATACTGAAATACCTGAAGAATTCGCAATGATTATGTCTCGTATTCTTATAAAAAAATATATTACCAATGAAATCAATTTCGATACAATGTGTGATAGCATTTTCTTTTTGATAGACAAATATCCGGATTTATATAATAACATCGCTTATAAATTTACTGGTACATGCGTTAAGCATATAGAAAAACCACAAGAAATTTTTAATAATTACATTTCAAATGTTGAAAAATACGATAAAAATTTAATAAAAACAACTATTGATAAGATTCTATATACTTACTTTATCAATAAAAAAACTATCGAAGAAGTTTGTGAGTTTACCTCTGTTATCATAAGAAACCATACTAATTTAATAGAAATTATTATTTCTGTTTTTGTCGAAAAATGTATTAGTAGTGGTACAGATCAAAAAATAATGGCTAATTTTGTATTGAATACTATTAAATGTTTTCCAAAATTAGTTAATAGCATTATAGATAGTTACATAAGCTCTTCTATCGGTTCTTACCAAGCAGCAGATGAAGCAAGTTATAACATTTCATATATTATAGACAGTAAACTTAATAAAGAAATCGATATGATAAGCCCATTACTCAATGTTCTCAATCACGATCTCGTAAACAATGGAGTTGAATATTTTTTTTATAAAAATGATGAAGTGATAACGCTTGAAGTACTTGATAAAGCTATAAATAATTTAACTAACGAACAGAATTTACAAGAAGATTATATGAAAGGTCTTTTACTTATAGCTATTTCAAAGCATATTGTTCATCTTTACGCAGATAAAGAAGATACGTTGGAATCGTTACTTGAAAAATATAACGCCACATTTTGTAAAAAAACAGAAAAATTGGAAGATTTATTAGATATCAAGATAGATAATTTTGCAAAATTATATAGCTATTGTCGTTCTAAATTAAAAATTGGAGATAATAGATTATATGACTACTACTTATGTTTTACTGACAAACTATCAAAGCAGAGTTACAATATTGGTCATGCAACACTAAGTGATTTATCAAAATTTATGGCCAAAAATAAATTTCTTATTAATAAAACAAGATTAGAATTGAGAAATATTGAGAACTCTATTAAATCATTTGATGATAATGTTTTATCACGATAAAACTACTAATTATTTAGTCTAATTTTTGTGTTAAACTTATTTTAGTTGACTAAATTTACACTTTAATTTATCAACTTTATCGACACTTTTCTTTATTTAGGAAGGTTATCGATAGCACTAAACAAGTATTGGTTCCTATAAATATTAGGTCCTAAAGAGATTCTATTGGCTATTATTTCATAAATCCTTTCCCTCCTTGAGGGAAAGTGCCCTGAAATGGCGATAGGGTACTTGGAAATGGTAGAAACTATTATTTTTTAATTTGATTCTTTGTAAAGTTTTGAGTTTAGAGACTCAACACTTAGTTAAAAAACTACTTTAAAAATATTTTAATTTTTTCAATTTTACATATTGATATATTTTTATAAAAAGATAATTGACTATCAAGTTATTAATTACCCTTATTAAGGTGAAATAAGATGAAGATTAAACGTAAGGATAATTTAGACAATTTGTCATCATTAGAAAATAATATAGCAAGGCTATACAGATATAATATTATTCAACCATTAAAAGGTTTTTGTAGGGTTGTAGAAGAAGGTAGTCTATCAAGAGCGGCAGAAAAGTACAGTGTTACTCCCGGATTACTTACCAAACAAATTAAAGTTATTGAAAATCAATTAGGAGTAGAGTTATTTAACAGAGACAATAACTGCAGAATATTTCCTAATGAAGCTGGATTAAAGTTTTACGATAAAGCTTCTAAAATAATAACTCAGCTAGAAAACCTTGTTATTGAATTCAATAAGGAAATGGCTGACGAAGAAAATAAAATCCTAAGAATAGGAACAAGTCCAGTTATGTTAAACAAACTAATTCCATTTATTTCCAAGTTTGAAAATGAGAATAAATTGGTAAGAGTTGATTTTATAGTTAAACAAAAATCTGAAATGTTTGATTTACTTGCTGACAATAAGATAGATGTTGTCTTATGCGGCAAAGAAAATAGCGAACATCCCGACATTAGGTTACAATTTAGAAAACTAGTAGAGTATAAACCGTTTCTGGTTCTATACAAAGGACATCCGTTAGAAAATGTAGAAAAATTAACAAAAGACGATGTTATAAATGCAAATGTTGGTTTCAGCTTTAATGACATAACGATGACTAGTTTAAAAAACTTTATTGTAGATAATAATATAAGAAGTTCTATTTACATTAATAGATGCGATGTAGATACTCAAAAGAAACTAATAAAAAATAAAATATGTGCCGGTATTTTATTTAATATCTTTCTAACAAAAGAGGACTGTGAATATCTTATATTTAAAGATGTATCACATTTATTTTCCATTGGAAAATATGGTTATTACATAAATAATGTGAGAAAAGATATAACAAATAAATTTGTTAAAAGTTTAGAGACAAATAGCGATGAGATATTTGATTTAAAGTTTTTAGAAAGTTAATCGCTCTTTTATGGCGTTTCTCCACAAAGCAAGAAAAGATTTAGAAAATAACAAACATAAAAAATCCTTTCCCTCAAGGAGGGAAAGGATTTGGGGAATAATAGCCATTGAAAAATCTCCTCGCGAGGTGTTGAGTCTCCGAACTCAACACTTAATGTTTACAGATGTTTATTAAATAACTAATTTAGTAAATAATAAAAATTAAGTTCTGTAAGTAGTTGGTGCGGGATTCGGAGATCCCGCACCTCGTGTATTTTTATCACAAATAGTTAAGAAAAACTATTGCCAAATCCTTTCCCTCCTTAAGGGAAAGTACCACAAAGTAGCGATAGGGTGCTTAAAAATGGTAGAAACTATTATTTTCTTCGTCAGATATTGAACCTCAAAATCCAACACTTAACAAAATTCTTTACTTCATAAATTCAGAGACATAACATCTCACAAAAAGTCACATCATGCCGTGTTTTATTTTATATCCATTGTTCCAATTTTTATCGAACAATAGTATCTGTAAAAGTTGAATTAATATATTTCTTAGGATTTTGAATAAAGATAAAAATTATAGATGAATTATTTAGGTTTTAATTACTTTTATTTCTTACTGAAACTCTGTTATTGTTTCCAATATTATCAAGACTATAACATCTTATATAGCTGTTTATTGTTTTATTGTTTTTAACTCCCCTTCCCTTGTAAACTTCTAAATGCATCGGGGACTTTCCATAATAATAGAATTCCACAATATTGTTAATGCAGTTACGTGTATTTAAAACAAACGGTACTGTTTCGTCAATCAAATATTTTCTACTCTGCTGAATAAACAAATCTTTGTACTTTGGAGTTTTATTTCTTTTTTTTAATCTTTCATAGAAATATTCAGCTTCGTGTGTATAACATCTATCTATTGCGGAACACTCTGGATCGTTTATCATTTTTAATAATGGTTCTTCTATTTTTTTATACTCTGGTTGTTTATACCAATGTTCATAACAAATATACTCTAATTTAGGAGTATCTT
>CAKVBE010000006.1 GCA_934725005.1 uncultured Rickettsiales bacterium
ATGCTGATATGAGTGAGACGAGGGGAAGGTTTTTACAATATTTGAAGCAGGGAGATTTGATTTTAGATGCAGGCTGTGGCAGCGGTCGCGATAGCAAGTTTTTTATGGAAAGTGGATATCGAGTTGTTGCGATGGATGGATCTGGGGAAATGTGCAGGCTAGCGAGCAACTATTTGGGACAAGAGGTACAGTGTAGACGGTTTGAGGATGTTGATGAAAAGGATCGGTATGATGGAATTTGGGCATGTGCTTCGCTTCTGCATGTGCCGTATGAGTGGTTGCCGAAGGTGATTGCGAGATTTGTGGATGCGTTAGTGGATGGTGGTGTACTGTATGCGTCGTTTAAGTATGGTGGTGGTAAGATGAAGGGAGAAAGGGAAAATGGAGGCCGGTACTTTACGGATCTGACGGAAGATGGATGGAGAAAGGTGTTGGAAGAGGCAGAGGATGAGATGAAGGGGAGAGGGAGTAAGAGTAAGTTGGAGACGGTAGAGTGCTTTGTGACAGGGGATGTCAGAGAAGGCAGAGAAGGAGAGAAATGGTTGAATGTGGTGGGGAGGAAAGAAATTATTAGATTGATTTAGAAATCTTAATACATGAGTCTTTTGTAGATTTATAATATACAATGAGTAAAAATGTATGAAAATTGTAGAAATTTACCAGAAAACTTGACACTTGTTTCCAAATGTGTAATAATATAAAAGACCAAAGAGAAAGTCGAATTTTGAAAAGTCGTCGCGTTGTCGCGCTTTTTGAATGAGATGTTAAAGAAAGAGATTAGTCTGCCTGAATAAAGACAGAATGGGAAGGTGTGATCTTTTTTAATTTTATATGAGTTAGATTAGAGAAGATTTTATTAGGGGCATTTTATGAAAATAAAAGAATTTATTAGAAAACTGAAAAAGATGATATCTAGGAGTTATAGAAAGAGAAAAAAAAATATTGCAATTCAGTGTGAAGATAACGGTGATTCTCTAAAAATAAAGAATCCTTTAGAAATATCTGAACAAAATAGTATCATTATCAGAGAGAATATAGAAACGGTGACGTCAAAAAACGAGAGTGTACTTTTATCAGATATTGATAATGGGTCAACAGGATTACTAAAACAGCAGGATCCTAATGAGGATGTTGAGAAAAATGGTGTAGCAACTGATCTTGTTGAAATACAGACGGGTGAGCAGTTGAAACGGGAAATGTCCAACATGCCGGAAGAATGTCAGCAACTTAATAAATTGGTTTTTGAAGAGTTTGAAATGTTAAGAAAGTACCTTTTAGAAAAGAGGGTATATTTTATGCAGGATGATATTGAATGTAAATTTTTTGAATGGTTATCTAAGAAAATTACTAGTAAAAAATTTAGTGAATGCTGCAATATATATGAAAAAATAAAAGATTTTTGTGTAGAGAATGAACAATTATTTAATGAAACCAATAGACAGATATTCCAAAAAAAATTCCATGGGTTATTGGATAGTATAAAAACACATGAAGATCTTTGTGGAAAAATGCATAAAATAAAGTATTTAATGGAATTATACTCGAGATTTCTTGGAGAACAGCAGTTTGGAGATGAGTCGATTATTTGGGAAGATTCTATACCTAAATCAAATAAAAGAGTAGCAGATGAATCGAAAAAAAGTGAGAAAAATGATAAAATAATATTGGAACAAAATGTATCAGTGCAGTTAGATTTGAATCAGAAAGAAGATTTATTAATTACATCAAGTGAAGAAAATATTAATATAATTAGAAGTATAGCAATGTCTGATGTTAAAAGTGAAAAAGATTTTGTAGAAGCCAGTAAAGATGTTATAGTTTTAAATGAGACAACTGAGAAGGGTGATTCTTTTCAAAATTCAGAGATACCATTTTCTATTCAAAAGGAATTGCCTAAAGAAGATATTGCTGATAAAGAAATAGACAAAGAAAATGATTTTGAAGTAGCAGATGGTAGCGTAAATTTGTATAGACAGAATATATCATTCCAAACTAGAGAAGAATTAAGAGCAAGTTTTGAAGATAAGAGACAGGTGAAAAAAAATAAGATTAGTAACAAGTATCTTGAACTTTTGCGTCACTCTTCCAGTAGTAGTCCGCAGGCGCAGCTTAGAAACAAGATAGTAGATTACTTTGCTGATGCTGTATTGTTGTGTGAAATTCCAATTAACGATGATGAGTATAAGATTCTTTGTGAATATATTCGCAATAAATATGAGAACTTAGTAGAAACTCGCCAAAAAGTTGGTACTGATATTATGTTTACTGTAGGTATGGTTCAGATAGGAATGCGCACATATGATAATACATTTTGGCCTCATGTTGCTGAAGCAATTGGCGTAAAAAATATTCCAACATCAAGGCATGAGTTATTTGGTGAATGTGTTACACAAACACTTCTTAATTTCGGGAAAGCGGTTTCTGAGGGAAGAGAATATGTAACAACCATTTTGTTGCATGGATTTATTGTTGATTCATATGCATATAGAGTGTTTGAATACTTATTTCAATATTACAATATTGATCTGAAAAGAGATATTAGAGATTTACAAGATGATGATTTAGAATATCTTTGTGCCAGTATTATAAATCCATATGCTAAAAGACGGCAATTGCTATCAAATTACATGGGGATGTCTATCCGAGCTGAAAGAAAATTTGCAAAGCAAGTGTTACTATCGATTTTGAAGCTTATTGATCAAAGCTTTTGGAATGAATATACGGAAAATATTACTCTTCCAGGAAGACTTGAAACTTTTTTTCAAAAATGGAGAGAAAATTCGTCATTTTATAAAACGGAGAAGGAAAAAAAAGTTAATGGTAAAGTATTAAGCAACAAGCAGTACAATTTTAGAACTCCGCAGCTCCACTGTGACATGAACAATGCAGAATTTAGTATTATTCTTCCAGAACAGCTTATAAGGAGTGAAGCAGTTAACGAAGGGGAACATTTTTACTGGATAATTTCACATAATGGCAATAGTAGGGTAAAGAGTTGTAGTGTTAAAGAAGGCTTTTCAGGCTATTCAACATATGAGGAGATAATTAATATCGAACCATCCGAGCAATTTGATGCGTATGATTTTTCTTTTATGAGAGGTAATGTAGTTGTAAGAAAATTTATTTGGAAAGCAAAGAAAGCTAATTTTTTTACTCATGACGGAATTTGGGTAAATAGTGAGAAAATTATGCCAGGTGAATTTTTTGCGTATTCCAATATGGAATGTAAAATCATATCAGAAGGTTTGCTTGGAACGCGGGTTAGGAATGGTTTGTCATTTTATGAATTTGATTTTTCAGAGGGTGAAGTGGTCTATGTTGAAGGAGAAGCAAACTATTACGTAGGCCAGATTCCGGTAAATGGTGTTTCTCATGAGGGGCGTATTATTGGAATGAAACTGGTCTATAACCATAAAGAATATGATGTTTATAATAAAATTCCTAGTATTATATTTTCAGCTGAAGAGGATCAAATTAATGGAATAGCAGTAATTGTAAATGGAAAAGTTTTTCACCTTACAAGAACCATTTTTGTCGATTTACAGATCGAGAATAGCAAAAATAAGTACTATTTACTAGACGGTAAGATGGTTCCTGGAATTATAGAAGGCATTAATAAGATTATAATGGATTTTCCGGCAACGTCAAAGAAAATTGCAATAACATTTTCGTATATATATGGATTAGTATATGAATTTGAAGATAGCCCTTATGTATTCCAGCCGAAAGGCACTTTAAAGGTGGATTTATCTCAAAATATTAATTTAAAACTTATTGATGAAAATGGTAGCAATCTAAAGAATTTTGAGATTGCAAAACTTACTGATAGTAAAGTATCACGTAAGATACAGATTGGATTAGAACAATACAACCTTATATTCGATGTTCCAGTATTTGAGTACAGTATTGATGAGAAAAACTGGAGTATAGAGCATCCAAAGGATCTTTGGCATAATGATATTCCATCTGTTTATTATGTAAAATGTGCTGGTAATAGGATAAGTTTTGGAGTAGACTCTTCTTATGGATATCAAAGTTTTTCTTATAGTAAGAATGCAAAGGACATTTTTGTATGCGATATTATGAAAATGAAAACATATCTTTATGATGGTTGGATTAAAAAAGATATTTATATAATGTTTGAAAAAACAAAGTATAATTTTGTGAGAATTCTTATGAAGAGTTATCTTGTGAATGCAACTCTTGAAGCAGATCTTAATACAGAACAGCTTATTGCTCGATTTGAACTTCTTGGCAAAAATGTTTATTATGCAGATTTTAGTTGTCATGGGGAATTGCTTCTGGAAAAAGAGCCTATTATTAATGGAAAAATAACTGCGTCAATTCCTGTTATGTCAGCTGAGTATACACTTACGGTATTTGAACAGGAAAATGAGTTTACATTTGATGATGAGTATTCATATGTAGGAACTAAAATAGTATCTATTATTAATCCAGGTGAATTAACTGGACGGAGATTTAAAGCGCAAAATATCATATCATTAAATGATGGTACTTTGTACGAAATTAATTCCGTTTATTATGGATACTTGGAGGAGAAGGTGGATAATCATCACTATAAAGGTCTTCTTGTGGAAGTCTTCCATGAAACTAATATAACTAAGGCATCGGAGATAATTGTATATATTCCAGACTTAAATCATTTGGAGCAAGTTGTGATAAAATTCTTAGATGAATATAAGGAAGAAATGGAATATGAATATGATCATTATGCTAATAGAGTTGTTGAGTGCGAATTGAGTTATATTAGTAAATCAGAGGCATATAGAAGATACGAAATGCTTGATTCGGATAGTTTTAGATGGAATGTCCTTTATGACCAAATGATAAAGGATTATACAGTCCAAGCTCGAAAAAAAATTCAAACTACAGAAAATAAAAGAAAAAAATCGCTTGTTTGGAAAAACTAATGATTTTTTATTGGAGGTACTATGGCATTTTCTCCGCTTTCAGCATCAGCTGATATTACAGAAAAATATAAAAGATATTTAAAAACTATTTTTCAGATTAAAGATAAAGATTACGCAGAACAGTTTGATAAAGAACTTGATAAAGAAAATTTGTTTGCGAAAGGTCCATATCTTGATGTTTTAGATTCATTTGTGAAGGGGCATTCTCCCCGTCAGTTGATTGAGGCGGGAGTTCTTCCACAGAATTTTTCTAAATTAGGATTTCCAATGGATAGAATACTTTATTTTCATCAGGAAGAAGCTATTAAAAAAAGTTTATTAGGTAATAATATTGTTGTGTCAACAGGAACTGGTTCTGGTAAGACGGAATCATTTTTATTTCCTATTTTGGCAGAACTTTCAAAAGAAGAAATGGATGGAACACTTGGACCAGGTGTGAGGGCTCTTATTATATATCCTATGAATGCGCTTGCGAATGATCAGATGGAAAGACTACGTACGATTTTAGATAATTATCCTGAAATAACTTATGGTAGTTATACAGGACAAACTAAGAAGGATTATAGCAAAGCATTAACAGAATATAGAATTCTTAATAATAGGCGAACACCTAAGAAAAATGAACTTATCTGTCGTGATGATATGATTAATACGCCTCCAAATATTCTCATTACAAATTATGCAATGCTTGAATATCTGATGATTCGTCCAACAGAAAATACATTCTTTGAAGGACCTTATGCCTGTCATTGGAAGTATATTGTAATGGATGAAGCTCATGTGTATAGAGGATCGACTGGTATTGAAGTTTCAATGTTGCTTAGAAGATTACGAAGTACGTTAGGTATGCAGTCTGGTGATATTAGATATATTCTTACTAGTGCAACGCTTGGTGATGCTGATCAAAATGCTGAAGTTGCTAAATTTGCAGAAAGTCTTTGCGCAAGTCAGTTTTTAGCAGAGAATGTAATCCGTGCGACAAGGCAAAATTTAGATGAAGTCCATATATTATGTGAAAATCGAGATATTACTTGTTATTATGAACTTGCGTTAGCAATTTCTGACGAAATGGATTCGAAGATTGAGATTATACTTCAAAAATATGGAGTTAAAACCTCAGAAAACTTAAGATCAGATGTATTTGATTATGTTATTAAGGATAAAAATTATTGGAAAATAAGACAGTTATTACTATCAAAACCTCGTACAGTTAATGAAATTGCAGCAGAATGTAGTAGTACTGGACAAGAAATTGCAGACTTTGTTACGGTTGCAGCATATGCAGTTAAAGGGGATACTAGGCTCTTTGATGCAAAATACCATATGTTTATTAAAGCTTGTGATAGTGCGTTTATAACACTTGGAAAATCAAAGAAACTGATTTTAACAAGGAGCAATTCTATTTTTGATAAAGGTGAAGAATTTACTTGTTTTGAGATTTCTGTATGCACGTCATGTCATGCAATTTATCTTGTAGGAAAGATAACACCATTAGGATATCTTAAACAGACTAGTCTTTCAGATGATTCTTCTATGAAGGAAGTTTTTTTCCTTGGAGATAAGATATCAGATGAAGATGAAGAGTTTAGTATGGAAAAAGAAAATATGAAGGCTCAGTCATATAAGCTGTGTCCACATTGTGGAAAACTTATGCGTAAAGGTTCAAGTACTTCTCATAAAGAGATGTGTGAGCATGATTCTTCAGAATATGTAAATGTTATCAAAATTACCCGCAAAGATGGACCTCTTAGAAAGTGCGTAGCTTGCGAAAATATGAATAGAAACGGTATTCTTCGTCCTTTTTTTGCAGGGCAGGAAGCTGTTACATCAGTAATAGGAACTGCATTGTTTGAGGAACTTCCATCGTATAAAGTTATTAAAGAACAAATTTCGATTGATAATAATGAGTTTTCATTTGATGATAGTGATACAGAAAACTTTGAAATTGAAAAGAAAAAAGAAATTGCAAAACAATTTATTGCATTTTCGGATAATCGTCAAGCAGCAGCTTTCTATGCAAGCTATTTGAATCAAACATATACATCAATTTTGTATAAAAGATTGATTGTGGAGACATTAAAACATAGAATTTTCTCGGGGAATGTTGATCAATTTGTGGGAGAATTGCAAGCTCAGTTTGAGAAATATCATGTGATTAAGGATAAAACACTTACGATCGAAAAAGAGGCATGGAAAGCTGTTTTGTCAGAAATGGTAGATTGTTATGCTGGTAATGCATTGCAAAATCTTGGTTTCTTCTCTTTTTCAGTGGATCCAAAATTAGTTCCTGGCTTTAGCAAGGCAAATCTTTCAAAAGAAGATATGACAAATATAATAAATGTTTGCGTGTCAACTATGTTTATGGACGCAGCTATTTCATATTCAGTACCTTTAAATCAAGTGGATAAAGAATTTTTTACATATAATGGACATGAGGGGAGTTTTACATTATCAGATAATACTAGTAAACGCGTTAGTACATTTTTGCCTGTAAAAGAAAATGGACTAAATAAACGAGTTGACTATGTTGAGAAAGTGTTTGCAGAAAAAATGCCTGGTAAAAACAGAAATTATGCAATAAATTTCTTAAAAAGTGTTTGGAATGGTATTCTAATTAAAAACAAAATTCTTTCAAACACTGGTGTTGAATTTAAAGTCGATACAAGAAATATTCAGATTTATTCGTATTCAAGCTTTTACTATTGTCCAGTTTGTAACAAGGTTACTCCATATAATGTTGCAAATGTGTGCCCTACGTTTAAATGTAGTGGAAACTTAGAGCCGATTGATCTTAAAAAAAATATTCAGAGCAATCATTATTATCGAATGTATCAAGATATGGAAATCCGCAGTCTTCGAGCAGTTGAACATACTGCTCAATTGGATAAAGAGAAAGCTTATGAATATCAAAATCTCTTTAAAAATAAAGAAATAGATGTGTTGAGTTGTTCAACAACTTTTGAGATGGGAGTTGATGTAGGTTCGCTTGAAACTGTGTTTATGAGAAATATGCCCCCATCGCCTGCGAATTATGCACAGCGTGCTGGTCGTGCTGGCCGAAGCACGAAGTCAGTAGCGTATGCACTTACATTTTGTAATAAAGGAAATCATGATTTCGCATATTTTAATAATCCAGAGGCAATGATACGTGGTAATATTAAGCCACCTGTATTTAAAGTAGAAAATGATAAAATTGCAATTCGGCATATATTTGCTTCAACTTTTGGAATGTTTTGGCGTAGATATTCAGAATATTTTGCAGATACAGAAACTTTATTGGAGCATAAAATTGGAACGAGTGGGTATGAAATGATGCAGAAATATCTCAATGAAAAACCAAAGAACCTATCCGCGTTTCTTAAAGCATTTCTTCCTGATAGTCTTGTTAAAAAATTTGATATTGATGATTTCGGATGGACAGATAGATTTATCGGAAAAAATGGCACATTTACGATTGCAAAGCAAGAGTATGAATATGAAATAGATATTCTTGAAAAATCATTAACTCAGGTTATTGAACAAGGAGTTGGCTCTTATGATTATCTTAAACGAAGACTTAATAATTATAGAAGTGAAGGGGTGATTCCATTTTTATCAAAGAGAAATGTATTGCCTAAATACGGATTTCCGGTAGATACAGTAGAACTGTCAGTATATGATAGTAAAAACAGTGGAAAGTTGAATCTTGATCTTTCTCGTGATCTTTCGATGGCAATTTCGGAATATGCTCCAGGATCACAAATAGTTGCAGATGGAAATTTGATTACTAGTCAATATATTAAAACTATGCCAAAGAAAGATTGGAAACGTTATGATTATACTTATTGTACATGTAATACATTAAATATTGAACCACATATGGATTATGAGGATTCTAAACATTTGACATCATGTAAGGTATGTGGAAAAAGTCTTGACAAAGAAGCAAAAAGTACTTTTATTGTTCCGGAATTTGGATTTGAAGCGGGCAAAGTAGAGAAGGCAACGCTTATTAAGCCTAGACGCACATATAATAGTGAAGTTGCTTATGTGGGTTATAAAAATACAGTCGAATTTAAGGCGTACAAGAAACAAAATCGAAAATTTGAGATTGCATTTAGTCAAGGGGATGAAATGGCTGTTGTAAATCGCTCTAATTTTTTTGTATGCGAATTATGTGGCTATACGCAGCTTATGGAGAATTGTTATCAATTTTTTTATCAAAAGGAGCATAAACGTTCTAATGGTACAAATTGTTCCAACAAATCGCTTCGAAAGTTCTCGCTTGGTTATAAATTTGAAGCGGATGTAATTCAGATTAGATTTTGTTGGCCTCAGATTAGTAGATATGAACAGGCAATTTCTATTCTTTATGGAATTATGCGTGGGACTTGCGCTTATTTGGATATTGAAGAGTCTGATATTGCAGGAACGATACAGTATTTCAATAACAATGATACAATCAGTGGAAGTTATTCTATTATTTTATATGATAAAATTCCAGGTGGAGCAGGACATGTAAAGAGACTTTATGATGAAGAGGTCTTTGAACATGTATTAAAAGAAACTCTTAGGCTTATGAGGTCGTGTACTTGTGGAGGTGATAGAAAGGATACATCATGCTATAGTTGCCTTAGAAGTTACAATAATCAACGAGTTCATGATTACTTGCAAAGAAGATACGTCATAGATTTTCTTGAAGAGTTCTTTAATGATAATCTTACGGCACCAGTTATGGTAACAGATAATAGTATTTTTGAACAAAATGATCTTGACAGTTGTTTAAAACGTCTGTTACATATGTATGGGCCTATAATATATGAACAAAAGAGATTTAGTCTAATATTAAAGAGTGCACTTTCTATGTTTCCAAAACAAGCAGAGTTACTCTTAGCGGTTTATAATACTGAAATAGCAGATGCAATCTGGGAAGCAGAAAAGATTACCAAAGAATTTGTTGAGACATATATACAGAAAACGATAAAATCATCGGATCTTACACATGAGCAGGCAGAAGAGGCAGTTAATATGTGGGTAAATGCACTTGCAGGATATGTGATGGGAAAGGAGATTGAGAGGTAATACGATGGTAAATAACAGGAAAGAGAAGCGATAATAAGAAAATTAGATACGATAGGAGAAAATAATGGATTTCGAATATATTCCTAAAATGAAGGCAGCAAAAAAGTTTAGTTATATTGAAAATGAAGATAATTTTTATAGATTTGTATATAAATTTAATATAGTAAGTGTCAAATGGTCTCAACCTCAAAATATAAGTGCACTTTATTTTGTGAGGCTGCTGCAAACTGGTTCTTTAGCAAGAGCACGTGGTTATGGTAGAGGGATTACCGAAAATGATGAGAACTCGAAGCAATTGGAAAAATACTATATGAAACTTTTTGATCATGGTGCAATGTGGAAAAAAAGAAATGGCATGGTTTTTTGTACGGCGATGCCTTATGGTAATCATAAATCAATTGAAGAATATTTTTACCAAATGGTAAAAGAATTTAATTTTCCGCAAACTATAAAATTGGAATTTTTAGATGACATATATAAATATAGATCTAGTGGAAATGTTATGATAGCAATATATTGTGAATTACCGTACGAAAGCTGTAGTTCTGAATGTTCTATAGAAAATTTATACGAAAAAGCAGGTAATACTTCTAAAGTTGAACGAATTGAATACCAGGCTAATACTTTATATAATCGTGATAAAAGTGTCAGTGAATATGCGAAACGTCAAGCTAATGGTTTTTGTCAGTTGTGTGGTAATCCGGCTCCTTTTAAAGATAAGAATCAGAGACCATATCTCGAGGCACATCATATTATTTGGCTTGCAGATGGAGGAGGCGACGCTATTAATAATGTTGTAGGCTTATGTCCAAATTGTCATCGAAAAATGCACCAATTAAATTTAGAAGAGGATATTAATAAATTATTGAAAATTGCATCATGTTATCCTATAAGCGAATAGAATAATGCTAAAACAAATATTTTACTAAAGTAAATACTTGTTTCTTGAAAAATAGATGACGTATTTATGATGATAATTTTAACAGTCGGGAGAAAAGATATGAATTATAATATTCAGTTTCCGCAAGCTGATAACTTGGAATTTATATATCAAGTGTATGTGGAACTACCTGAGGAAGGATTAGATAGGTATTCTTTTTCTGAAAAATATAAAATTTCGGATAGACAAGGAGCATATTATTTAAATGCCATATGTTTTATTGGACTGGCCGAGAAAAAAAGTAAAAAGACAACGTTGACGAAAAATGGGGAAATTATTCAAATGTTGGATGAACCTTTTAGAAAAAAAGTGTTTCTTCTTTCAATTCTTGAAAATCAATTTGTATGTAATACCTATCATATATACAAAGCGACTAAAAAAGAAGAACAAAAGAAGGTAATAGAAATCTTGATTGAAGGAACTTATGGAATTACTAATAAAGCTATAAAAGAGCGAAGGGCAAGAACATTACTTAGTTGGTATAAATGGTTTGAACAACAAGATTTTTATATAGAGGAAAAATACAATGAGTGAATTAGCTCCTATTTTAAAATGGGCGGGTGGTAAACGTCAATTGCAAAATGAAATTATTCCACTTATTCCTCGAAGGTTTGAATGTTACTATGAACCTTTTGTAGGAGCGGGTGCAATACTGTTAAAATTACAACCATCAAGAGCTGTTATTAATGATACTAATATAGAACTAATGAATGTATATGAAATTATTAGAGATCAGCCGGAAGAATTAATACAGCTTCTACAAGAATATGAGAGATTTCATTGCGAGGCGCTTTATTATAATGTTCGAGAAATGGATAGAAATAGACAGGAATTTATAGGATTGTCAAGGTTGCAAAAAGCAGCAAGAACAATTTATTTAAATAGAACTTGTTATAATGGTCTATATCGCGTAAATAAAAGTGGATACTTTAATACTCCGATGGGGCGTAATACACATGTTCAAATCGTTAACGCAAGAGGAATTCTCAGAATAAGTAGATATTTAAATGAGAATGCGATAGAAATATTGAATGGAAATTATACAAATGCTTTGGAAAATATTACCCAAAGAGATTTTGTTTTTTTAGATCCTCCATACTATCCTATAAATAGGGACTCTTTTGTAAGATATGCTATGTCGCCATTTGGAATTCCGCAGCAGATGGAATTAAAAGAAATTTGTGATCAGTTAAACGCAAGAGGAGTTCGCTTTATACAAACAAATTCTAATTGCCAAGAAATTAGGGAAATGTATGCAAATTATCATCAAATAGAAGTTGGAGTGCGAAGATGCATTAATGCAGAAGTGGATGGTAGACAAGGAACAGAATTGATTATTTATAATTATTAGGGAGATAGAAAATATGACAGATTGGGGAAAAATTTTATCACGTGCGGAAGTGAAAAATGCAATGCGTGAGAGAAAAAAGACATATTTTGAGAAAACAATTTGGCGTAGTTCTCTTAGTGATGAGAGTACGGAAGGATGGTATTTTTTTAAGGATACTAGCAATGAAGCGAAAGTAAAAGTTCATAAGAATAAAGCGTCAAGTACAATATTTGAAAATCGACTTTGGATTTTGTGTGCATCTATGGGGTTCTTTGAGCTTAATAGAGATGATAGTTTTGAAATAGAGTATACTTCGAATTCTTTAAGTCATACAAAGCAAATTGATGTATTTGCTGCGGACGATGAAACTATTCTTATTATAGAATGTAAATGTGCAGAAAAAGAAAATACATCACATTCCTGGAAAAAAGATATTGAGTCAATTAAAGGATATATGCAAGGAATTCGAGCAGAAGTAAGAAAAAAATATCCTAATCATAATGTAAAGTTTATTTTCGCAACACAAAACTATATAGTGGGTAATTCAGATAAAGATTTGATGGCAGAAAGTGGCATAGCATATTTTGATGAAGCGACGGTCAGATATTACGAAGAATTAGTTAAGCATCTTGGTAGTGCTTCAAGATATCAGTTATTAGGCAAATTGTTTGCAAATAAGAGTATAAAAGGGATGGATAATCGTATACCAGCTATTCAAGGAAAAATGGGAGGGTATACATATTATACATTTTGTATACAACCTGAAATTTTGCTCAAAATAGGATATGTTCTTCACAGAAGTGAGGCAAATGAGGAAATGATGCCAACTTATCAGAGAATTATAAAAAAATCCCGATTGGAATCTGTTCATGAATTTATAGAAAATAAAGGCTTTTTTCCGAATTCATTATTGATTAGTGTTGATACAAAGAAAAAAACTCCAATGAGATTTGATTTATTAGATAAACAGGGAAATGATACCATCACTAAACTTGGAATACTTCATTTACCTAATGAATATCGTTCTGCATATATAATTGATGGACAGCATCGTTTATATGGTTATTCTGATTCTAAATATGCTAGAACTAACAGTATACCGGTCGTTGCCTTTGAAAATATGGATCAGGAAAAGCAAGTAAAACTTTTTATGGAGATTAATGAAAATCAAAAGGCAGTTTCAAAGAATTTGAGAAATACATTGAATGCAGATCTACTCTGGTTTTCTGATAATCCTGCGGAACGACGTGAAGCTTTGCGTTCAAAAATTGCTCAGGATTTTGGGGATAATATAGCATCTCCTTTACATAATCGTGTAGTAATTGGAGAAGATCAGTCAGATGATTATTGCTGTTTAACGTTAGAAACAATCTGCTCTGCGATTAAAGATACAATGTTTTTATCTAAGTTTAACAAAGATCAAACTCTCCAAAAGAGAGGAATTTTTGATTTGGATGATAATGATAAAACTAAAACTCTTTTGGAAAAATATTTATTTGGCTGTTTCAAATATCTTAGAGAGTTAATACCGGAAGAATGGGAAAAAAATCCGAAGAAGGATGGTATCCTTTTATTTAATAATGGTATTGGCGGAATGATCAGATTGTTTAATGATATTGCGATTGAATTAGTAAATAAAGAATATGAACCAAAAAAAATTGATGATTTTTTGAAGGAGGCACAGTATTATCTTGATCCACTTCAAGATTTTTTTAAAAATATGTCTGAAGATGTCAAACAAGAATTGCGTGTTAACTATGGAAATAATGGTCCCAAAGGGTATTGGAGAAATATGGAACGCGCAGTTCATAATGCACGCAAATCTTTTGTACCTGAAGGTTATGAGAAATATTGGGAAGATCATGATAAATCGCATAATGAAAATTCAATCAAAATAATGACAACTGTCGAGAATAACGCAAGGAATTTTATTGTATCTACGTTAAAACAGAATAGCGAAAATTGGATTCAGGAGATTCCCAAAAATGTTTATACAAAGGCCGCAAATGAAAAATCTAAACACCAATATGACATGGGAGAAGAATTGCCAATTGAACAATTTTTTGATATGGCGGATTTGGGTGGAATTATACAGTATGGTTCTAATTGGTCTACATATTTTGAAAAAAAATTCACATTGCCGTCAGAAATAAAAAAAAGCAGGAGGAAAAAAAGCAAAAACGGAGTGGATGTATATGATAGATAAACTTCAAAAAAATGTGGGAAGACCTAATTTTAATGTTACTAAACAACAGAGGGAAATGTTATTAGAAATTGAAAAAATTTTCAATTTAGATGCATTATAAATATAACTCATGAAGATTTTTAGGAACCAACATGGTTAACGTAGGGAGAAATTTTGTTCATAAATAAATGTATATACATATAGTTAAACCGGGATATCTTTCCTCCTGATTGTATATTGTTAATTAGGTTACTAATGATAATAAGTTTTTTATGATCAGGAGGCGTTTCAGTGAGCTGAATCAATAGATGAGGAGTGCATTTATTAAATTTAGAAAATAAGTATATTTGGGGAGGTGTTTTATGAACATATATAAAGCATTAGAAAAAATAATTATTGTAAAGCCTTTTGCTCTAGGTGCATCATTATTTTCAGAGGATATGGAAGCAGAGCTTGATTCTGATGAAGATATTATAATATGGGAACTGTTGAAAAATATTTCATCGCTGGGTGTTAAAATTACGGAAAATACTGTGAAATTTTATCCTATGATAGTTTGGGAGGGAAAAAGGACATTTTCTGTTGAAGACATAACGGATGATGCATATAAAATACTAGAATGTATAGATTTTGATAAAATACCGTTAAATTTGAGAGTAAGAGTGGCAGATATACTTTGGAGTTATAAAAAAAACTATCAGACAGCTAAAATTGCTGAGGTAAGTTATTTCGAATTATTTAAACTTTGGTTTTCAAGGGAAAATTGGACTGGCACTTTAGATATAATAAAAAGAGCAATTTGTATTTCGGCTCAAATTAACGATAATGAAATGTATGAGAAATCATGTGATTATGTATTTGAGCAGTTGGTCGCAATAGATGGTAAAGATGATGGCTTTTTATCATTACGATTATTGAATATCCTTGTTTTCCATGAATACAAAGATATGCAGGTTTATATAAACATAGCAACAAAAATAGTAAATTATAACTATGAGGATGTATTTAAAGTTGAGCAAGCATATTCTATAGTAGAAAAATGCTATAGTAAATTAAAAAAGCCAATACAAGTGAAAAATACGAATCTTTCTTTGGCTGATTATTATGTTCAATATGCCGATAAAATTATTAGAACAAGTATGCAGGATGTGATGAAAGCAGAACATTACTTGAAGCAGGCAGTTTTATTATATAGAAATAATGGTAGTGTTGGCAAGGCAGAAGAGGCACACAGAAAATTAGTATCTATTCAGAAAGAAATCCCAAAGTTAATGGATTGTTTTTCGACGAAAATAGATGTTAGCGGATTTCATAAGACTATTGATTTGAATTTGGAAAATTTATCGGTTGAAGAGAGTATAGTAAGGCTTATTCAAATGATTACATTATATAAAAAAGAGGATATAAAAAATGAAGTAATTGAAGAATATAAAAATCATCCGCTTAGTAATTTATTTGAAAAAAATATGAAAAATGATTCTGGTCAAACGATTTTTACTTTACCACCTTTAGATATTTCTCATATTGAAGCAAATGAAGGATTACTTGATTTGCATATAAACCAAAAAATTGTGAAAAATGGTAAAATTGTTGGTGATGTGTGTATTAAATATGCTTTATATAGAATTCGTAAGAATCATGATATTAAAAAACAAAATGTTGAATTTCTTATTAAAGATAATCCTATTATACCTGAAGGAAGAGAACAAATTTTTTGTTCTGCACTATACATGATTTTATGTGGACAATATTATGAAGGCATTCATATATTGGCACCACAAGTTGAAAATCTTTTTAGATGTATTGCAAAGAAAGTAGGAGGACTAACTGTTACACTTGAAAGTGATGGTTCTTCTAAAGAAAAAGTATTAAGTTCAATTTTTGATTTACCAGAATTAATAGATTGCTACGATAATGATATTTTGTATTTATTTAAAGCATTATTAAATGAGCAGTCAGGCGCAAATATTCGAAATGAAATAGCACATGGCATTGTAAGTGAAGTTGATGCTAGCTCAGGAATTTTTCTTTATTTTGCTGTCGCTGTGATGAAACTATTAGCGCTTACTTCGTCAAGATATTATGATATTTTAAAAAATAGTAAAAAATTAGGAAAACTTGTAATGTCAAATAAGGATGCTATAAAAATATGTAAGACCTCGGTGCCTGATAGTGCGTCTAGCTAAGGGCGTTCAATCCGACAGGTGGAAATCATGTCAAATAAGCTACTAACCACAGCATTTGAAGCGAGTTTTGAGTATGTTGCAGTAATGCAATAGTCAAATATCGGGAGGGGCACTAGACAAAGTTAACATGATTGAGCAAATTAGCAGATTTATGTCTGAAGAATAGGAGTGAATACAGTGAATGAATCATTTTTAGAAAAAATAAAGTGGAAGAGAGTAAAATTGAAGTCAAGCATATATCCATCGTGTGCCATATTTTTAGTGATTTCTTTAATTGCAATTATTATAATTTGCTGTAATTTTAAATCGGATTCACTTATGTATAGTTTGGGAATTTCAGTTTTTACTGGAATTATTGCATCAATAATTGTGTCTGTTATAATTCAGATGGTTCCAGTGCCTGTCCCCGGCAAAAAAGTATAAACTTTATAAAAGTTCTATAAACAAAAGTTTACATTTTGTGCAGAGGAGTCTGAGCAGCAGCACGAGAGGGCAGCGTGTTATTGCTCAGCTCAACTTATCAAGAGAGTGAAAAAATAGGGTAAGCGATGAATAGGTTCTTTCCGGATATAGTTGATTGTAAAGAGCCTTGCTTCACAAATCTCAAAGCAATTTGGTCTTTTTCTGAAAAATTACTTTCATATAAACTAACATTGGAAAGAACCGTTGAATCATTGAGAGATGAGGATTGATTTAGCAAAAGTAAAAAGGCTGATTCAAGATAATTAAAGAAGAATTGATGGCTTGGCTGTAAGGCAGAGAAGCTGCAAGAATGATTATGGGGGAAAATAGAAATGGGAAGGAGCAAATCAAGAGCAATTGTGTACTTAATAATAAGTGCCGTAGTGATTATTCTAATTAAGCTTTGGTTGCATTACACATCGTGGCTGCCAATCGCTACGATTAGGGCAGAAGAGCAGGCAAGGGCTGTATGTAAAGAATATGTACTGACATGCGAATCCGTAGAAATAAATGAGCTGATAAGAGGTGAACCGTATGCATATTTGACAGTGAAGGTGAGTGATGCGGAAAAATTAGATAAAGAAACATTGTTTGAATGTGTGAGAAAGCTTAACCATATAACTTGTGGAAAGCTGCATATAAGTGCAATTCTTGAAAGTGGCTATCGCAAATATAGGATGGATATAAGTTATTCGGAAAGTGTACTTTTGAGAAATAATGCTTGGTACTATGCGACAGACGAGGCCAAACAGTCCTACAAGGAAGCACGGAATCAAGAACGAAACGAGCGGCACAGGCAGGCAAGAAAGTGTGAGGTCACAAACTGTGAAAATGAAAAGCTTCCTGCTTGCCATTATTGCGAGGAACATAAGTGTATTGAGCCAGGATGTGATTCGTTAAAGGATGCAGGAAGTGAGTATTGGACACATCCAGTGCCTGTCCCCGGCAAAAAAGTATAAACTTTATAAAAGTTCTATAAACAAAAGTATACATTTTGTGCAG
>CAKVBE010000007.1 GCA_934725005.1 uncultured Rickettsiales bacterium
GTACAATTTAGATGTGGAAATGTCAGCTAGATTCAAGTTAGTCAAAAGGTATTTTACGTCACTGAATAAAATTTATTCATTTTTAGATACATTCAACATTAACTACAAAATAGCACTAAATAATTTGAAAAATTTAAAAGATTACATGAATAAAGAAGATTTTTTATATTTAGAGATTATAAGGTTTTTTGAGAATGATGTATATAGAGAAATAAGAAAGGGTAAATTAGAGTTAACATCTGATCCTAACAAATTTAATGGGAACAAGTATAATATATATAATGAAGACGCTGAAGCCTATATAAATAACCTTGTAAAATTAATAAGTGTTTCAAGTAATAGTAATAATCTAAAGAAGTTGGTTTTGTCGTTATTTCCAGGCATGAATAGATTTCTAGATTCATCAAAAGCATATGTTATTAATGAAGAAGCATTATATAAAAATAAAAGCATTGGTAGCTTTGACTACTTTGATTACTATTTTGTCTATGATTTGAGTGAAAATATTATATCAAATGTTAATTTTGCTATGGTTATGAATAATATATATAATCATAATTTATTTACTGCAAGTTTGAAGGAAATTTTTGTAATTAATGATGATAAAATGATTAGTTATATATCTAATGATATTTTGTCAAAAATGGATGCAAAAATTTTTGATATAGTTAAGGATGAAAAAAATAGTGTAAACAACAAGGAATTTATAAAGAACGTTGTATGGTTATATTCTTATAGTAGTAAAGATAAAAAGATAAAAAAATTAACTATAAACATATTTTCTAAATATTTTACACAACATGGATTTAATCAATTTTTAGCGATTTTTAAGGACTTAATAGATGGAAAGAATTTTAAAAATTTCGTTTATTTACTTGATCTGCTATATGAATTGAGAAAGAAATTGAATAAATCGTTTGAGTATAGCATTAATCATAGACGAGATATATTTGAAATGAGGAAGATAATATTTTCTAACTTAAGTGTATTATTTTCTGAAGAGTATTTATCATTTCTTAAGATAAATAGTTATGATTCTTATATGCAGAAAAAGTTTGTATGTGATTATGTGAAGAGCTTTTATGAAAGGCATAGTATAGAAGATTTAACTAAAAATAAATATTTGAATCTTTTGTCTACAAGTACTTTGTTTAAAAGTTTTAAGGCTGTTTTATTTAACAAATTTTTCGACTTATTAATATATTACTTAAATTTTTGTATAAAGAAAAAGGTGATAAATGATACTTGTTATTGTGTATTAAATCCGATATTTTTGTACAATTTTGATGTTAATGAAATAATAAAGCTATTTAAAGAGAGAAAAATGAATAAAAATTGTGATTTGTATAAGCTTTTGAAAAACGTTTCTAAATTTAATAAAAAATATTATTATATGAGTAACATAGATACAATACAGAACAGAAAAATACTCTCAATGTTGTATATTACAAAGGATTTATAATAGATCTAGTTTTTACAATAAGTTCCATAAAACCGACAGATATTGATATCGGTCGGCTTTATGTGCTATTGAGCTAAAGATAGTGTGAAAATTATTTGTGAGTTTTATCGACAAAAGTAATTAATACAAAAATAGACTACTCCTCAGTACTATCTTTTTCTTCGTCATCTTCAAAATCAAACTCATCAAAATCCAATTCGTCTAATGAAATACCGTTATCTTCTGCTATTTTAACAATCTCTGATTTCTCTTCATCTAGTAAGGATTTGCAATGGTTTTTTAGATTTTCAGCCTCTTCGTACAGTGCTTGCGTTTCTTCTGTACTTAATTCGCTATCATTCTCTAGTCTATCAAGAATATTTTCTAATTTACTTATGGCTGTATCAAAGTCTAAGTTTTCCATTATTAATATTAATTGTCATTAAATAATGGCCCAATTATAATATAAAGTTTTTTATTTTTAAAGTGAAATTATTATTAAATATTTTTGTTTTAGATTGTTACAATTGGCGCTTTTTTATTAAGAAGTTTGATTGATGAACAAATGCAAAATAGTGTTCAAGCTGTAATGAACACTACTGTGGGACCAAAGATAATAATATTTATTTGTTTGAATTATATCTATCTACTGCTTCCAATATTTTTTGTTTAGCAATCTTGGAGTCTTTGAAATCTGACACTTTTACCCATTTACCTTTTTCTAATTCTTTATAATGTTCAAAGAAATGTTTAATTTTATTCATTAAAATCTCTGGTAAATCTTTTAATTCATCGATTCTAGAGTATTCAGAGTTCATTTTAACGGTTGGAACAGCTATAACTTTTTCGTCCATTCCTTTTTCATCTTCCATTATTAAAACACCAATTGGTTTACATGGAATAACAGCACCAGGAACTATAGGATATTCTGTTGGAACCAAAACATCTATTGGATCGCCATCTTCTGATAATGTGTTTGGAATAAAACCATAATTACATGGGTAATGCATAGGTGTTGCAACAAATCTATCAACAAATAAACAGCCGCTCTCTTTGTCTAACTCATATTTTACAGGTAATGCATTTGCAGAGTTTTCTATTAAAACATTTACTTCTTCTGGAACTTTTTTTCCTGTTGATATACTTTTTATATTCATTTTTTAACACAAAAATTTTTTAAATACTGAGATAATACATAATAACGCAAAAAAATCAATATTCGATTAATTATTTTATTATTGGAACAACTACTTTCAGCATATCATTATCAAAATTTTTTGTAATATCTTTGTTTTCCGCTTTTGTATCGATAGAAAATTGTCTTGTGAAAGAAGAATAATAACTACTGTTTTTATCTTTCTTTGATTCCTCAAATGAAACTTTTAGTGTACCATTATCAAAAGAAATATTTAATTTAGATTTATCAAAATCTTTAGGTAGTTTCATTGTAAATATGAACTCCTTATCATTTATTTCTGTTTTTGGATAAAATCTAAAAGTTTTCCTTTTAAGATTGCTTTTATTTCCAAGTTCTACAACTTCTTCACTCTTAAATATATCATCATTATTAAATATACTATTTCTATTTTCGTCTATCATCTTATCTAGAAGACGTATCGTGTTGTTTATATTTTTACTAAACTTATCGTAATCCTTTTTAAAATCTATTTCTTTTGTTTTATTAACATTTATCAAATTTGTGTAATAATTTCTTTTAGATAGCTTTATAATTCTTAATTGATTGATACATATAAAAATGAGTAAGAGAATAAGTATTATATCTTTAATTTTTATTTTTTTATTTTCTAAGTCAAAAATGTTTCCAAGTTTCATAAAATTAAAATAAATTTAATAACTGATATTTATATAATAAATAATAGTTGAAAAAACAATATAATATTTTTTAATACTTAAGTTTTGGTTTTTTAATACTGTGTAAAAAAATGAAAAATTTTTGGAATTGGAATTATATTTTAAGTAACATAAAGGCTATAGTTTTTGCCGTATTTATTGCATTATTATTTAGATCTTTCTTGTATGAACCATTTTATATTCCATCTGGTTCAATGAAGTCGACATTATTAGAAGGTGATATTGTTGCTGTGTCAAAGTTTAAGTATGGTTTCAGTAAGCATTCATTACCATTTAGTATGCCTTTAATAAAGAAAGGTAGAATATTGACATTTAGTATGCCAGAAAGAGGTGATATTATAGTTTTTAGATTACCAAAAAATCCAAATATACATTACATAAAAAGACTAGTTGGGCTACCAGGCGATTCTGTACAATTAATTGGCGGGACATTATATATAAATGGTAAGGAAATAAAAAGGGAATTTCAGGATGAATTTTATGATGAGAAAACTAATGAAACATTATTAAGGTACGTTGAACATATTAGCGGTGATAAAAGTTATAATGTTTTACAAAGCAGAATTTTTATAAGTGAAATAAATAACACAAAGGAGTATAGAATACCAGAAAATCATTACTTTTTCTTAGGTGATAATAGAGATAATTCAGCTGATAGTAGATTCGATGAATATGGGGCTGGCTTGGTTCCATATGAAAATATAGTTGGAAAGGCTGAATTGATTTTGTTTTCAAAAAAACAAAATAGTCTTAAAATAAGATTTGATAGAATATTCAATGTATTAAAGTAAAATGGAATTAAAAATTACAGAGCTTCAGGAAAAAATAGGATACATATTTAATAACAAGAGTTACCTATTAGAAGCAATAACACATCCTTCTACTTCATATAAACAAAAAAAGAAAAATAGATTTAATTATGAGAGACTTGAATTTCTTGGTGATGCTATTTTATCTACTGTGATGGCTGAGTACATTTTCAAAAAATTTCCACATGAACCAGAAGGTGTACTCTCTAAAAAAAAAGCAATATTAGTCTCTAAAGATGTGTTATCTAAGATAGGTTCCAGTTTGGATATTGGAAACTATATAATAATGACAAAAGGTGAAGAAAATACAAATGGTAGATATAACATAAATAATCTTGAAAATGTTATGGAAGCTATAATTGGTGCTATTTATTTAGATTCAAATGAACTTGGTTTTGATAATGCAAAGAAAATCATAATGAGATTATGGAAAGACTTTTTGAATTTAGATTCACAATACTCATCAAAAACAACTTTACAAGAGTGGGTGCAAAAAAAATATAAGAAACTCCCAAAGTATAATTTAGAAAAGACGGAAATTATAGATAAACAAGAAATATTTACAGTTAGTCTCAGTGTTCCTAATTTTAATAAATTGGAAAAAACTGGAAGAAATATAAAAGAAATAGAAAAAGAATTGGCAAGTGATTTTTTAAAAAATATTCATTTAACAAATAAGAGTATTATAAACTAAGCGTACCAGATTCTAGATCTGGTACTATCTTATTTGTAGTTATAAAAAATGTTTGTGCTAAATTAAGAACTAAACATGTTTTAATTGTGAAAAAATTAGTTTTCAAAATCCATTATTATTGTTTTGAAAAGTCTATGTCGAAACCGCTTAATTTTAGTTGTTCTCTTATTTCATTTTTGCATTCTTCAAGTCCTTTTTCACTTAAAGCTTCACAACGAACGGTCATTTTTGGTTCGGTACTTGAATCCCTAACGAGCCACCAGCCATCTGCTTTTTCAACACGAGCACCAGCTACATCAATTACTTTTCTTCCTTGTTTTTTAATTCTTTCCGCAATTTGTTGTGGAACAATTAATTTTTCTTCATCTGTACATTTTATACCAATTTTTGGCGTACTATAATATGTTGGAAATGCTTTTCTTATACTACCAAGTGTTTCATCTGAGTTTGCTAATATATTAATCAATTTTACAGTTGCATATATAGCATCATCATAATTGTGGTGTTCACCAAAAAACATATGACCACTAGTTTCTCCGCCAAGACCGATTTTCTGTTTTTTCATTATAGCTTTTAAAATTGAATGTCCTGGAGCACAAATTACATAATCACCACCATGCTTTTTTATATCATCAGGTAAAACTTGACTTGATGATACTTCAAATAATATTTTTTCATGCGGGTGTTTTTTCAAATAATTTCTTGCAAAAACGCATAATAATTGATCACCGTAATATATATTTCCAAATTCGTCGACTACACCGATTCTATCACCATCACCATCATAAGCAACACCAAAATCAAAATGTCCGTTCACAACTTCTTTTTGTAATGTTTCCATATTTTTCAATATTGATGGGTCGGCATTATGATTTGGAAATCTTCCATCAACCTCACCAAATAAAACTTTATGTTTTCCAGGTAATTTTGATACTATTTCATTTAATACAACGGCAGTTGCACCATTTCCAGCATCAAAACAAACATTTAATGTTTTTTTATTGTTTTTGTTAAATGAATTTAGAATAAAGTTGATATAATCCTCTTTCACCTTTAATTCTTCAAGTTTTCCTTTTCCTTCAATAAATTCACCTTTTTCTGATATTCTTCCTAATTCTTGAATTTCTTTATCCCATACTGGAGCTTCATTTGTTAGCATTTTGAAACCATTATATTCCGGTGGATTATGTGAAGCTGTTACCATTAAACCTGCGTCTTTTTTATAGTGTTGTATTGAAAAATACAGCATTGGTGTTGCAACTAATCCAATATTAAAAACATCTATTCCGGTTTCCAGTAGTCCTTTGATGACTTCTTTTGCATATGATTCGGATGTTAATCTTCCATCGTAACCAACTATACAATTTTTTTTGTTTAATTTATGAAGATAAGTTCCGTAACTTTTTCCAACAAAATAGGCATCAATCTCATTGATTTCCTTTTCTGCTAAACCTCTTATATCATAAGGTTTTAACACGGACTGTTTGAATTTATGACTTTCCATTAACTATATATTAGTTGATTTAAATACTAATATTTATTCTAGATTTTTTATAAAAATCAAGAAATATGTAACTGTTTTATTTTTAGTTTTAAAATGTTACAAAAATAATATTTAATTTAATTCAAAACTTAATTTGTAAAAAATATTTTTTGTAAAAAGATGGATTTATACCGTTTATTGGTTAACATAGATTAAAAATATAGAACATATTATAAGATTAATTTTTATTAATGATTTTATCATTTTTGCGTTGTGAATATCGACCGAATCAGTGTTTTAAACACTGGTTCGATTAAGATTATTTTTTGATTAGGATAACTATTTTACAGTGTTAGCAGAACCGAATACTGTTTCATTTTTTTTCATGTACATTTCCATCAATGCGGTTCTAGCACTACCTAAATAGTCTCTAGGGTCAAATTTTGATTGATTTTCATTGAAGAATTTCCTTACAGCAGCAGTCATCCATAATCTACCATCGGAATCAACATTAATTTTACATACAGCTAATTTTGCAGCTTTTCTTAGTTGTGATTCTGGTACGCCGAATGCTTTTTCTATTTTTCCACCAAATTTATTTATAATAGCTACAGCATCCTGTGGAACTGAACTTGCGCCATGTAATACTATTGGAAAATTTGGAAGTCTTTTTGAAACTTCTTCTAGAATATCAAATCTTAATTCTGGTATATCTTCTTCTTTTTCAACTTTGAATTTATAAGCACCATGTGAAGTTCCTATTGAAATAGCCAAGCTATCAACACCTGTTCTTTTAACAAAGTCTTCAACTTGTTCTGGTTGTGTATAATGTGACATCTCTGAAGCAACATCATCCTCAATACCGCCTAAAACACCTAATTCACCTTCTACAGTTACATCATGTTTATGTGCAAATTCAACAACTTTTTTTGTTTCTTCTATATTTTTTTCATATGGTAAACTTGAACCGTCAATCATAACTGAAGAAAATCCTTTTTCAATGCAATCTTTACAAATTTCGAAATTTGCACCATGGTCGAGATGAAGAGCGATAGGTATTTCTTTCAAGCCTTGTTCTTTTGTCATTCTTTTCATCATATCAATAGCGCCTTTTGCCATTCCCATTAATAGGTCTGCATCAGCATACTTTCTTGCGCCAGCTGAAACTTGCAATATAACTGGACTTTGTGTTTTTAAACAAGCTGTAACTATAGCTTGAATCTGTTCCATATTATTGAAATTGTAAGCTGGTACTGCATAGCCACCTTTGTATGCATTCGCAAGCATTTCTTTTGTATTTGAAAATCCAAAATCTTTATAAGAAACCATAAAATCTAAATTAGTTATAATAACATAATTACTAATTTATATCAAAATAAAAATAAAACAATTCAAATTTTAAATAATTATGACTTAAAGTTTATTTTTTTGTAATTATCTACTTCATTTTTAACAATATTTCTTAATAAAAATAACCCAATTATGTTTGGAATTGAAACTGCTAAAAAAAAGTTATCAGCTATTGTTATAAGTTCATTAAAATTAATGAAATTTGTGCTTATTATTGCTCCGATATATATGACATATAAAATAAATCTAGTTTTATAACCAAAAAGATATAACCAGATATTAGAAGAACAAAAATATGAATTTATTATTACCGATAATGCTATTATGCAGATGTCAAATGTCAATAAATATTTAAAGCCGAAAAATGTTTTACTAAATGCGTTACTCGTCAAAAGTACACCATTACCGGCATTAGGTTCTGTGTATATACCACTAACAACTATTACAAGTCCTATTAAAAAACAAAGTATTATTGTTGCAATTAAAGGGTTCAACATTGCAACTGTTGCTTGTTGAACTGGATGTTGTGTTTTTGCATTAGCGTTGCTAACACATGTTGTTCCCATACCAGCTTCATTAGACATACTAGAACGTCTTATTCCCATAACAACAGTTCCAATAAAACCAGCAACGATTGATTTAATAGCAAATGCATCTTCAAAAATAATGACTAGTGCATGTGGGATTTTTTTAAAATTAAACACTAGTGTTGTTATTATCATAAATAATAATATTGAAGATACAATTGGAACAAACTTATTTAGAATACTCGAACATCTTTTTGTTCCACCAATCATTATTATAAACACAGCAATTGCTATAACTATAGTTAACATGAATTTATAATTTGCCAATAGTGACAATTGTGTTAATATATTTGTTAATTCATACGTCTGAAATATTGTTCCTGCGCTTATCATTCCGATTAAGGACATGAATGAATACAGGATGCTGAGTATGAGCCCTAGTTTTTTGTATCCTATCTCTTTTAAACCAAATTTTAAATATCTAGACGCCCCAGATTCAACAACTCCATTTTTTTTATCAACCTTTCTATATTTTATACTTAGTATTGTTTCAACAAAAACTGTATTCATACTAAAAAATGCCATAATAGCCATCCACACTAAGCTACCAGGACCGGCCAACATAATTGCAATAGATGTGCCAGAGATTGTTCCTAGACCAATATTGGAGGACAATGCCATGAGAAATGATTGTTTTGGTGTTAACAATCCCTCGTTTTGTTCAGAATGGAATTTTCCTTTTAAAACATCAAATGAATGTTTAAAAAATTTTACATTAGGAAATTTTAACTTTAGTGAAAAATAAATTGCTGGTAATAATAACCATATCACAAGTAATGGAACACCAAAAACCTCATAAAAAAGAACTTTATTTAAAAAGTTCGCTACTGTCAAAAATATGTTAAAATTCACGGCTTGTTCTTATAAAAATATGTGTGTACTACTATTTAAGATTAATAATTATTATTTGCAATGTACTATTTATGTTTTCTGATTAAAAATTGAACAGTTATATTTATGATAATTGTTAAATACTTATAGATTAAGTATTAAAAACTAACACTTTTAAAAAATTGAGACAATACTTTGAATAATAAAATTTATTCATAGAAAGTTAAATATCTGAATTTATGACAGTTTATTGTTGTTTTTATTTATTAATTGATTTTATTATTTATATATTTATTATTAATCTAATTTTATTAAGAATAATTAATATATATGTCTTTTGACTACATTGATTATATTTCTAAGAAAATTAAATTATTTGTTGACTACATTAAAAATTACATTAGTGACACCAAATATAAATTAAATAATTTGGAAAGTACAAATATAGAGTTAGCAAAACAATATCTTGATAATAATAAACTGAATGAGGCATATTCAAGATTGAGAATAATACATTTTTTGTGGCCTAATAACGTTGATGGAGCATACTTTTATGCTATTCTATTGGTTTTTTCAGAAAAGAAGGAAAAGGCGGTGAATATATTGGATAAATTTGATAATGAATATATAAGCAGGTTGTTGTATATTGTTAACAATTACGATTCTAACTACATACTCGATGTTGTCGAAAAGAATAATATAAAACTTTCAGAATTAAAAAATGTTTTATAGATGCTTGTGGTACGTGTTGTTATTTGTTTTTCTTATTAGACCAAATGTGTTTTTTGGTGCTACAATAGTAAGCGATATTGCTATGGTTAACGCATATGAAAACGATTTTGATGATGAGTACGACGATGAATTTGATGACTATGCTGAAGAGTATTCTAACAAAAAACAAATAAATGATCCGTTCGAAAAATTTAATAGAAAAATATTTAACTTTAACATCTATATGTTAGAAAAGTTTTTTGTTCCTGCTGGTAATATGTTTAAAAAAATAACTAATCAATTTATACGTGATAGAATAAGTAATTTAGCCATAACATTGAAAGAACCTATAATAACGGCAAATTCGATTTTGGAACTTGATTTTAAAAATACTATGAAATCTATTGCAACATTGGGAACCAATTTAACAATTGGTTGCTTTGGGTTATTTAATCCAGCAAAAAATATGTCTTTCTATAGAGAAGTTAGGACTTTTTCTGATACTTTTAAATTTTATGGTATTCCAGATGGACCATATTTGGTACTACCATTTCTTGGCTCTAGCAGTATTAGAGATTCTGCCGGCTTTGTTGCTGGATTTTATTTTGATCCTGTTACTTTAAACTATTTTAACATTTTTAATGATAAACCTTGGATTGATAATAAAGAATTTAATATTTCATTATATGGTGTTAATACCTTGAATACTTCAATTAAATTGAAGAATATTTATGATGATTTTATTAAAAAATCATTTGATCCATATATACTTGCTAGAGAATATTATTATAATAATAAATGATGAATTAATTAATGACTAATAAATCGGAGTGAAAATGAAAAAAATATTTTTTTTGATTGTTACATTTTTGATGCTTTTTGCATTTGAATCTAAAGCTGATTATAATTCAGACTTAAGTAAATTTATTGGCGATATGGCTTATAAGTTTGATGAAATAAATAGTATAAAAGATAAGGATGCATGGATGGAAGAAGCTTATCAGTATGCGAATAAAATTCTTGATATCAAATGGATGTCTAATTTTATTTTAGGAAAATATAGAAAAACTTTAAAAAAGGAACAAATTAATGATTTTGTAAAGTATTATTCTATATATCTCTTAAAAAATTATTTAAAAACATTGGCATTATTTTCCGAAAAAAATGTAACCATTGTTTCGATAGAGCAAAATAAAGAAAATGTGTTCTTTACTAATTTGAACGTAAAAGCTGATGATAATAATATAAAAATAAAATTGAGAATTGTAAAAAAAGATAATACATTTTATATAACTGATATAATAGCTGAAAATGTTAGTTTTATAAACTCACAAAGAAATGAAATTAATAGTTTTTTAGATAGTAATGGTTTTGATGCATTAATTGAAAAAATAAAATGAGAGAAATTTGTTTTGATACTGAAACGACTGGCTTAAAAACAGAAGAAGGCGATAGAGTTATTGAAATAGGATGCGTGGAAATAATTGATGGAAAACAAACAGATAATTATTTCCATGAATATTTGAATCCAGAGAGAGATATTTCTGAAGAGTCCGTGAGAATCACAGGAATCACAGCTGAATTTCTTGCTGATAAACCAGTTTTTAAGGATGTAGCAAACAAATTTTTAGATTATATCGGTGACAATAGTGTATTAGTGGCTCATAACGCTAACTTTGATATGAAGTTTATGAATAATGAATATGCTCTTATTGGTATGCCACCAATAAAAAATCAGGTTGTTGACTCTCTAGCTATTGCTAAAAAAAAGTTTCCTGGACAGAAAAACAATCTAGATGCTTTGTGTAAAAGGTTTAATGTTGATGCTTCAAAAAGAACTTTGCACGGGGCTCTACTTGATGCTCAATTGTTAGCCGAAGTTTATCTTGAATTGTGCGGTGGTTCGCAAAAAACATTCGATACAGAGACAAGTGAAAAGAAAAAGACATATCTAGAAATAGACGACTTTATGAAAATGATTAAAAACAATAAAGTTCTTAAATCTAGAAATTTTGATTTAACAGATGATGAATTGCAAAAACATAAGGATTTTATAGAAAAGAAAATAAAAAATAATTTGTGGTATAAAATTGATGAAAAAAAATGATATTTCAATAACTTTCAAAAATTTTTCTAAAAGTAATTTGAAGTTGTTACTTTTATTTATACCGTCAATAATATTGATTACATCTAGTAATTATGGACTATTAGTATCGTTTTTATCTACTTTTTCTGTTATTGAAAACAGTTCTTTTCAGATGTTTGGTACATTTTTAACAAGTAATAAAAATAAATCAGTTTTTCAAATATTCTTTTTTATATTTGCTATATTTTTCATTACATTAGCTTTTGAATGGTTCACAAATGGAGGAAGATTAGACTTTGACAGACTAATTAACATTAATTATAGTAGTAATGTAGATTTTAAAAGTATCTTGGCACCTTTATTATTGTTTTTTCTGACTTATAAAAAAATTCCAGTTTCTACGACATTTGTATTATTGTCTGGTTTTGCTACAAAGCACACGATTGATTCGATGTTGACAAAAACTGCAGCATCTTATTTAATATCATTTATTTTTGGATACTATATATGGTACAGATTAGATAGATTATTAGGTGGTAAAATCTCTGATTTTGATTATGAAAAAATGAATAAATGGAAAAATGTTCAGATTATATCAAATATTTTTTTAATAGTATTTTGGATTATGAGTAATAATAGTAATTTAGTTGTTTCTCTTCCAAGAATATTTAGTGTTCAATATTTCATTATATATGTTTTATTTTGCGCCATTTCAATTTTTTATGTCGTGTTCTCTAGAGGTGGTAAAATACAAAGTATTATTGATGCAAAAAATGGTTTAGATAATCCTAAAACAAATTCAATTATAAATGTAGCGTTTTCGCTAATAATTCTAATGTTTCAATGTATTAATACTACACCAGTGGCTACAACATGGTCATTTGTTGGGCTTTTAAGTGGACGTGAATTTGCTTTATCTATGAGATCATTTAATGGTGTTAAAAAGGTAACTTTAATTAAGATATTGAGGGATTTATCTGTTCTTATATATGGACTATTAATAACTCTTGTTTATATTTTGTTTGTTAAGTTAATTTAGTTTTTATTTAACAAGTCGCCATATGGAAGCAAAGTTTACAAATTATAAGTTATTAATTTTTTTATTTCTCATCATTAATATTCTTTTGATTATTTTTGATTGTACAAGACATACATATATCTGGGTATTATTATCGTTTTTTATTATAAACTTGTTGACTAGGGTGACATTGTTTATATTCTCTATATTGGTCTTAGATGAAGAGTATGATCTTAATAAATTGAAAGAATTGGAAAATTTCGATTTGCCAGTTTATTCGATTCTGATTCCCGTATACAAAGAAGATTTTAATGTAATGAGGAATTTATTAAATTCTATTCAAAATTTTGATTATGATTTAAACAAACTAGATATTATAATTCTTCTTGAGGAAGATGATTTAGATACAATAAATAGTGTTTATAGATTAAGAAAATTATTTAATTTTACATATATTGTTGTGCCAAAATCTGAAATAAAAACAAAACCTAATGCTCTAAATTATGGACTTAAGTATGTTAAAGGAAAGTATTTAGTTATTTATGATGCTGAAGATATTCCAGAACCATATCAATTGAAAAAAGCTGTGTATGAATTTAGTAAATTACCAGATGAATATTTTTGTTTGCAAGCTAGATTAAATTATTATAATAAAGATGAAAACATGTTAACAAAATGCTTTTCAATTGAATATAGCTTATGGTTCAATTATTTTATAAAATCATTTTCTGAATACTTTAACTTTTTTGCTATAGGTGGTACAAGTAATCATTTTAAGGTTGAAAAATTAAAAGATATAAATGGTTGGGATGCATACAATGTAACTGAAGATGCCGAAATAAGTGTAAGAGCTGTTTTTAATGGTTATAAAATAAAGACATTAAATAGTGATACATTAGAAGAATCAGTAAAATGTATAGGTTCCTGGTTTAATCAAAGAAAAAGATGGATAAAAGGATATATGCAAACATACTTGCAATATATCATTCATCCACTACTTTTTATAAAAAAGGCCGGTTATAAAAATTTTTTTCTATTTAATTACATAATTGGTTTTTCTTTTATAATACCGATATTTTACATGTTTTTTTTAATAGCTTATATTTTTTATTTTGATAGTTTTTCATTGATGCAATTATTCGTTAATACGTTTATATATTACTTTTACATATATTCTACATTTACAATGAATGTTATTTTTATTATGACAAAGAACAAAGTAACTTTTAAGAATATAAGGGAAATAATATTTTATATTTTGTATTCACACGTTTATATTATTGCTGTATATTTAGCTCTAGTAGAATTAATAAAAAAACCGTTTATTTGGAATAAAACAACACATAACAGGAGTATATATAACTAAATTTTAGATGTGACGTTTATTAGATTTAGTCTATAATATTTTTTTTAAAAACATTTTTGTTATACCGTTATGTTTTTTTATCGAATTAATTTTTTCATTGGTGTCTATACTTTTGTCATCGATGTTACCATACATAAACTTTGCATTAGTTTTTATATCTAGATTGTCAATTATTAATAGTGGTAAATCTGTATAGATTATATCATTATTGTGCATTCTTTTCTCATTAGAATTTATTAAAATGGTATACAAAAATTTTTTGTTCTTATTATTTATAAATTTTTTTAACGTATTTTCATTGTATTGAACATGATCAGGTAAAATTATAATAAGCGTATTTTTAAAATTTGGTTGTTCTCTTATAAATCCTATAAAATCTCTTAGTAAATTGTCTGTGCATTCAATTCCATTTGCAAGTTCTATTTTATCTGGATTTTTACATCTATCATCATGGACACCATCCATGTTGTGTGTGGCTAATGTTAGTAATGTTAAATTAAATGGTTTTCCGGACTTTGATAATTCTTTATATTTTTCTTTTGCAAAATTGAACATATCCATGTCGTATATGCCCCATTTACTTAATTTTAATTTATTGTTATATTCGTTTAATATTGAATCTTTTTCATAAAATTCATCATACTCAAAAATATTAAATAAATCTTTTTTATAGAATAATTTTCCAATTGCTCCGCCAATAAATACTTGTTTATAACCAGATTTTTTTAGAATGTTTGGTATGCAAATTATTTTATTGTTGTTATTTCTTAAAGCGTTTTTGTTTGTTATGTATAAATTTAGTGGAAGTCCACACATCGTTGTAAATATTCCTGCCGTAGTATAATTGGCATGTTCTAATTGTTTTATGTTAAAATGAAATTCATTTTTCTCTGAAATTTCTTTTAAAAATTTTGTATAATTAGCAAGATATTCATTATATAGGTATTCCTGTTCAAACGATTCTAGATAAATTACAACCAAGTTTTTTCCATTAGTTTTTGATATTAAATCTTTTCTTATAACGTAATCTTCAGCTGTAATCATTTTGAATATATCATTATAGGTGTATTTTCCGTATTTTATTGCATCTTTTATGTATGAAAAATCAGAATTATATCCTACTCTATAAATAAAACCAAATGGTGATAATAAGTAAAATACTGGTAATATCGATATACTAAATCGTATTATTTTATTTTTTATTGTTCTTGTTTCCGACAAAACAAACATTACTGTAAATGTTATTATAAATAATATGACTACTAGTATTGATAAATATGGTCTTAATTTTATCCCATTTTTTATAAAATTTATGTCTAAAATATTTATTAAAAATATTGTATCAATGTCGTTTCCAAGGAAATATAATGAGCTAACTTCAAAAACTATAAATATACTAGTTGCTGAAATAAGAATAGTTTTTATTAATCTGTTTTTAAAATTTACAAGATGTACAATGATTATTGCTGATAAAATATTTAAAAATATCATGAAAATACTCAGTTTATAGTATGGCCCATCGTTGTATAATGGTTTGATAAATATAAATGACGCAAAAAATAAAAAGAATAATATTATTGCAATAAAGACTGATACAATTAAATTATTCAATATTTCAATTAGGTTTATATTTTGAACAAATTTCATTTATACATTAATCAAATTTAATGATTCGTATTCAAAATTATCACATAAATTTTATTTTTTAAGCTTTTTTATACTAAAAGTAGTTAATATTATAATACTTATTAATGTTTTATTATAAAATTTATTATTATTTTTGATAAACAAATAGGTATTGATTTATTTTTTATGTGTTGCTAAAATAAAAGTGATGTAGTTTATTTTTGACCTATTTATTTAGATAAGTAGGTCGTTTTAGTATACAGAGGTATGAATGGTTAGTGATTTTGTAATTAAAGGAAGCAAGGAGTTGTTATTAGTAGCCGAAAGAATGGCTTTTGAAAAAAATATTCCAACTGAAAGTGTTGTTGTGGCATTGGAAGATGGTATTAGAGTTGCTGCAAGAAAGAAGTACGGATATGATCTAAATATTGAATGTAAAATAGATAGAAAAAGTGGTGAAATTTTTCTATATAACAAACTCGAAATTGTTGATACAAATACTGATGGATTTGATTTTGATTACAAAAGACATATATCTCTGCAAGATGCAAACGAAAAAATTAAATTTGGACAAGCTGCTAGCGATAAAGATGGTGAGTTGGAAATAGGCGATTTTGTAAAGGTTGAATTACCACCAATGGACTTAAGCCGTATAATGGTACAAATAGCGAGAAATGAGATAATTAGAAAAGTAAGAGATGCTGAAAGCGAGAGAGAATACGAGGTATTTAAAGATAGGATTGGTACTATTGTTAATGGTGTCGTAAAGAAGAAGGGTATAAAAAATCTTGTTGTTGAAGTCGATGGTTATGAAACATTATTACACAGTGATAATTTAATACCAGGTGAGCAATTTAGAACTGGGGATAAAGTAAAAGCATATATCAATAATGTTGTGAGAAAAGAGAGCGACTGTCAAGTGCTTTTGTCTAGAACAAGTCCAAATTTTTTAGCTGAATTACTTAAACAGGAAGTTCCAGAAATTTATGATGGCTTGATTGAGGTCAGAGGTGTTTCAAGAGAACCTGGTTCGAAGGCGAAAGTTCTTGTTTATTCAAGAGATAATTTGTCTGATATAATTGGTGTTTGTGTGGGTCCTAGAGGAAGTA